>JAJTBK010000080.1 GCA_021286965.1 Comamonadaceae bacterium
ACCTGCCCTGCGGGGCCAAAGACAAAGAACATCGCTGCCTCCTGTGCTGCCATGTTATCGGCGAGCGCCCACTAAAATCGAGCCCATGCTAGACATCCTCCTCCTTCGCAAAGACCTCGCCAGCGCCATCGCCCGGCTGGAAACCCGCAAAACCCCCCAGGCTTTCCTCGACGTGGCCACCTTCCAGGCCCTGGAAGCCGAGCGCAAGACCCTGCAGACGCGCACCGAGGAGCTGCAGGCGCAGCGCAACCAGCTGTCCAAGCAGATCGGCATGTTGATGGGCAAGGGCGACAAGGACGGCGCCGAGGCGGCCAAGGCGCAGGTGGGCGCGCTCAAAACCGAGCTCGACGGCTCGGCCACGCGCCTGGAGCAAATCCAGGCCGAGCTGCAGGCCATGCTGGTGGCCGTGCCCAACCTGCCGCACGAGAGCGTGCCCGTGGGCGCCGACGAGGGCGGCAACGTGCAAGTGCGCTGCTGGGGTCAGGTGCCGGAATTTGGCTTTGAGGTGAAAGACCACGTCGATCTCGGGGGGCCGCTGGGGCTGGACTTTGACCTGGGCGTCAAACTCTCGGGCGCGCGCTTTACGGTCATGAAAGGCGGCATCGCCCGCCTGCACCGCGCCCTGGCGCAGTTCATGCTGGACGTGCAGACCACCGAGCACGGCTACACCGAATGCTACGTGCCCTACGCCGTGAACGCCGAGTCGCTCAAGGGCACGGGCCAGCTGCCCAAGTTCGAGGGCGACCTGTTCGCTGCCAAAAAAGGCGGCCAGGAGGGCGAGCCCCAGCCGGACCACAGCGCGCTGTACCTGATTCCGACGAGCGAGGTGCCGCTGACCAACTTCGTGCGCGACGTGCTGCTGGCCGAGGCGCAGTTGCCGCTCAAGCTGACGGCGCACACGCCGTGTTTCCGCTCTGAAGCCGGCAGCTACGGCCGCGACACGCGCGGCATGATCCGCCAGCACCAGTTCGACAAGGTCGAGATGGTGCAGATCGTGCACCCCGAGCACAGCTACGCCGCGCTTGAAGAAATGACCGGCCACGCCGAAGCCATCTTGCAAAAACTGGGCTTGCCCTACCGCGTGATGGCGCTGTGCACCGGTGACATGGGCTTTGGTGCCGCCAAAACCTACGACCTCGAAGTGTGGCTGCCAGCCCAGGGCACTTACCGCGAGATCAGCTCGGTGAGCAACTGCGAAGCCTTCCAGGCGCGGCGCCTGCAGGCGCGCTTCAAGAACGCCCAGGGCAAGAACGAGCTGGTGCACACCTTGAACGGCTCCGGCCTGGCCGTGGGCCGCACCCTGGTGGCCGTGCTGGAGAACTACCAGCAGGCCGACGGCAGCATCACCATCCCCGAGGTGCTGCGCCCCTACATGGGCGGGCTGGAAAAGCTCACGCCATAAATCCCAGGTTGCGCTGGCTGTAGTGGCCCAGGTGGGGCAGCACCAGCGCCTGGTCGCTGGCCGAGACGCCCAGCCAGCTGGCCAGCGTGGCGGCGTACTGGTCCACCGCCAGTGCGGGCAGCAGTCGGCCCTGGCCGACGTCGTCGGGGCCGCCGCTGGCAATCACCGGGGGCTTGCCGTAGAACTGCGCCCCCTGCACCGCGCCGCCGAGCACGAAATGCATACTGCCCCAGCCGTGGTCGGAGCCATCGCTGTTGCTCACCAGCGTGCGCCCAAAGTCAGAGGCGGTAAAACTCGTGACCTGGCCGGCCACCCCCAGCTCCTGCGTCGCCTGGTAGAAGGCCGCCATGGCGCTGCCGACCTGGGCCAGCAGGCCGGGGTGCACTTTGAGCAGGCTGTCGTGGTTGTCAAACCCACCCAGCGAGACGAAAAACACCTGCCGCTTGGCCCCCAGCGCGCTGTGCGCCGCAATCAGGCGCGCGACCATTTTCAGCTGGTCGGCCAGGCTGTTGCCTGCTGGAAAGGCGGTGGCCAGGTTGACGTTGGCGAGTGCCGCCGAGAGCTGGGCGTTGGCGTCGAGCGAGCGCTGGCAGACGCGCACGTACTCGTTCTCCAGCACATGGCTGCGCGGCCCCGTCATCAGCGCCTGCAGCACGGCGGCGCCGGTGGTGCTGCCCAGCAGGGGGCGGCGCAGGGCGTTCACGGCCACCGGGCCGCTGCTCGTCACCTGGTATTGCGCCGTGTTTTGGCCCGACAGGTAGACCGCATTGCCGGAGACGCCGATGCTGGTGAACGTGGCGTTGCCATTGGCTGCGGCAAACAGGTCGCCCATGCGCCCACCCCAGCCGGAGGTGGCCCCTTCGGGTGAGGCCGCCTGCCAGTACGACTGTTGATCGTTGTGCGAGAACAGCTTGGGTGGCAGGGGTACCGAGCGCGCCTGGTACTGTGCCAGCGTGGTGGGCTGCACCAGGGTACCGACGTTGAGCAGCACCGCCATCTGGCCACCATGGAATAGTGGCACCAGCGGTTCCAGACCTGGGGCCAGGGCGTACTGGCGTCCGCCGTCAAGCCCCTGGCGCGGCGTGAGCAGCAGCGGCGCCAGGGCGTCGCGCTCGATGCGCAGGTTGCTGCGCAGCGCGTACTGCGCGTTGTGGCTTGCCAGGTCGTAGGGCACGAGGGTGTTGGCGTAGTCGTTGCCGCCGTAGAGAAACACGCACACCAGGGCCTTGTAATCTTGCGCCGTAGCAGCGGCGGCCTCGGCCATGGCCGAGAGCGATAGCGCCCAGGGGGCGGCGCTGCCGACTATGGACAGCAGGCCCGCGCGCTGCAAAAAGCTGCGCCGCGAGGCGTTTGGGCGCCCGTCGTGCGGCCAGGGGTGGGGGAAGGTTGGCATCACACGCACCTCACTTTTGCACGATGTATTCGGGGGCCGCCATGACCAGCAGCAGGGCCATGAAGGTGCGGTTACGGGCGCCGTCAGTGGCTGCGAAAGGCAGGCTATCGACCGCACCCTGGATTTGCGCCAACGTCGGCGCCGACAGTGCGCCGGCCGCCAGCACC
The DNA here is from genome assembly GCA_021286965.1 of Comamonadaceae bacterium. GTDB lineage: Bacteria > Pseudomonadota > Gammaproteobacteria > Burkholderiales > Burkholderiaceae_C > Paenacidovorax. The sequence goes on from JAJTBK010000080.1 coordinate 2,963, forward strand.
AGGTTCAATTCGGCCAGCAGGGCGGCACTGTCGCCCGCCAGCGCCAGCAGGCTGCTGTAGTCGGCGCGCAGATCACCGCTGGCAGCGTTGGCAATGGCCTGCTGCATGAAGTTGACGTAGCCGGCGATCGAGACTTCCGTCGTGATTTGAAATTCCGGCCCCGCCAGGCCCTGCGCTGCCAGCGCGGTATTGGGCGGCACGTAGCCGGGGCGAAAGAAGTTGAACACCGAGGGCGAACGCAGCGGGCTTTGCCCCAGGCGTGTGCCGGGGTCGGACAGGTCGCCTACGGCCCAGGCGTCGCTGACCGAGGTCACCTGGCAGGCGCGCGCCCAGTTGAGCAGCCGCACCATGGGTTCGCGCAGCTTGCCAAAAGTGGGGTTGGCCGCAGCCTGCGGGTCGCGCGCCTCGGGGTCGAGCAAAATTGCGCGCCACAGTGCCTGCATGTCGCCGCGCACCCCCTGGCCGTTGTTGGCAAAGGCAGCGGCCACGCGTGCCACGTAGGCCGGGCTGGGGTTGCTGGTGACCAGGCGCTGGATCATCTGCCGCGCAATGAAAACGGGCAGGTTGGGGTGCGCGAACAGGGTATCGAGCGCGCCGTTGAGCGCATCCAGGGCGCCGGTGCCGGCAGCAATGGTGCTGCCGAGAAAGCTCTTGGCACCGCTTTCGTAGCGGTTGCCCACCTGCACCATGGGGCGGCGCATGACCTCGGGCGGGTACGGATTGGCGTAACCGCTGGTGTCCAGATCCCAGCCGGTGAAGACCCGCGCCAGGCCGCTGACATCGGCCTGCTTGTAGGTTTCCACGGGCTGGCCGTTGGCGGTTTGCGTGCTGCCGTCGGGTTGCAACTGCACCAGGCCGATGGTGAACAACTGCATCAGCTCGCGTGCGTAGTTCTCGTCGGGTTGGCTGCCGGTCTTGGGGTTGGCCTTGGCATTGCCTCGGTAGGTGAGGTAGTAGCCCATGGCCGGGCTCAGCGAGATGTCTTCCAGCAACTGTCGGTAGTTGCCAAAGGCATGGGTCTGGAGGATGTCGTAGTAATACGCCAGCGCAAACTGGCGGTAACTGCTGTCCACGCCCAGCACCGATGCCACGCAGATCTCCGACAGGGCCAGCGCCACGCGCTGGCGAAGGGCGTCGGGGCTGGTGATCAGTGTGCGCCACAGTGCGTTGTCCAGGCCGCGCTGGCTGAAGCGGAATTCTTCCGCATCCAGCCCCTTGGCGTAGAGCCAGTCCACCATGCGCATGCTGACCGGCATGGCGAACTGCTCGTTGAGCCAGGTGGCCAGGCCCTTGCTGGTCAGCGTTTCAATGTCTGCGCGGCTGGCGCCCAGCGTCGCCTGCGCCAGGAAGCGGGCACTTTCCTCGTGCGTCAGCGGGGTGGCCGGGGTGCCAGGGTTGTCGCCTGGCCCATCGCCGGGGTCGCCCGGTGAGCCAGGGTTACCCGGCGTGCCGGGTGTGGAGGGGCTGTCATCGCTGCCACCGCCGCAGGCCGCGAGTGCTGCTGCACCCAGTGCCGAAAGGGCGGCACTGCGGCCGGGAAGGGGGAGGTTGGCAGCTTCTTCGGCTGTGGTCAGTGCCTGGGTTTCCTGGGGCGTGGGTGGGGCGTTCATGGGTGCGTTCCAAGGGGTTCTTGACGGTGTGTGCAAGTCTGTCATGCCCATGCGCATGTCGGGGATATTGGTAACGCAAACCTGTGGTTGTTTCAATTGTTTACAGGCCCAAGCCACACCCGCACCGGGACACGGCGCTCGGGTAACATCTGCGCCTTGCCGGCGGGGCTTTCACTGCCCCGGCCCGGCGTGTGAGCCAGCCCTGCCTCCACAGGGGCAGCGGGTGCTGGCGTCTGACAGGGTGATCCGTGCGTCTCAACTCCATCAAACTCTCCGGCTTCAAGTCGTTTGCCGAACCGACCAACTTCATGCTGCCAGGGCAACTGGTGGGCGTGGTGGGGCCGAACGGCTGCGGCAAGTCCAACATCATGGACGCGGTGCGCTGGGTGCTGGGCGAGTCCAAGGCGAGCGAGCTGCGCGGCGAGTCGATGCAGGACGTG
>JAJTBK010000083.1 GCA_021286965.1 Comamonadaceae bacterium
AATGGCTGGTAGAGTTGCCACAACGTTTTTTGGCGCACGACATCCGAATGATAGCTAACGATACTGGGTTTTTTAATGTTTGCAGCAAAATGCAATAAATCCATGAAGGGCCATGGAAAATGGTAATGAATAATGTCGCACTGCTCTGCCAGGCGGCGAAATTTATAAAATACCCGGTGGGACAATCCAGTCGAGGCAATGTTCAGGGTTTCTTGTGAGCGATGCACCCAGTGCGAGCCAATGGGCAGGTGCCGGGGGCTTGGATTGGGACTGAGGGTCAAAACCTCGCTGTCGATCCCATGAATTTTGCAGCTTTGGCAAATTTGAAAAATGGCCTGCTCTACCCCACCCATGGTGTCGGGATAGTAGGTTTTATAAAAATGCAAAACCCGCATCACATGCTCCCTGCCTGGCGGTAGCCGGCCGCAGTGATTTGGGCGCAGCGCGCCCAGCTGAAATGGCGTGCACGCTCCAGTCCCATTGTTGCCAAGCGATGTTGCAAGGGGGTGTCTTCGGCAATGGTGGCTAATGCATGGCTGCAGGCATCGACGTCGTCGGGCTCAACGTACAAGGCGGCTTCTGCTGCCACTTCCGGAATAGCGCCACGGCGGCAGGTGATGACGGGGGTGGCACTGGCCATGGCTTCGAGCACGGGCAGGCCAAATCCTTCGTAGCGCGAGGGAAAGAGCAGGGCGCAGGCACCGGCCAGCAGCGCAGCCACGGTATCGTCGTCCTGGTAGCCGAGCGCACGCACCTGGCCGCTGGCGATGGCTTGCTCCAACGGGCGTGACCACTCAGCCTGCCCCCAGCCGCGCAGTCCCACCAGCAGCAGAGGGTAGGCTTGCCGCATGGCAGGCGGCAATCGTAAATACGCACTGAGGGCCAGCAGTGTGTTTTTTCGGGGTTCGAGCGTGCCGAGGCAAAGGAAATAGCGCCGCATGTGCAACTGCAACCGCTGCAGTTGGGGGCGTAATACTGCTGCACTCCGGGGGTGAAAGCGTGCGCTGCAGCCCAGGGGGGCGACACGTATTTTGTCGGCTGCGATGGCATAATGCCGGCGCGCCTCTTGGGCAATGAAGGCCGAATCTGTGAAGATGAGGCTCGATTGTGCCAAGGCCTTGGGTAGGCGACGTTCAATTTCCCGTAGCCGCTCGCGGGGTTGCGTTTGTGGATAATGCACGTGGGTCAAATCGTGCAGGGTCATGAGCGTGACACCATCAAAATCCAGGGGCCAGAGGCTGGGTTCATGGTAGACCGTGGATTTTAATTTTTTGACACCACTGCGAAAGCGTTGGTACAGCAAAAAACGGCGCATGGCATATGCGCCTGGCAAGTGTTTCCTCAGTATTGGCGCTATACCTTGTATGGCGTTTTGCACAGGCTGCGGAAAATCCTGGCGCCAGCGCCAACCGTCGAACAAATGGAGGGTGATGTCCTCCTCGGTTTGCAATGCATGTCCCAGTTGCAGGGCATATTCTCCAATGCCTGTGCGTGGTTGGCGCAGGATGCTGGCATTAAACGCGACATTCATCGTGCAGCCGGGGAGAAGAAAGCACAGGGGTTGCGGTGATTGGTGCGGCGATATGCTGCTGTATTTTGTCTATCAACTGCTGTGAGGCCTGTTGCCAATTTATCCATTGCCAGTCTGTCAGGGAGCGGGGGGCGGGAAATTTTCCAGATTCTTCAAACTGGCGAACCAGGCGTGCCAATGTTTCCGGCTGTTCCAGGTCGAAATACACCATGCTGTCACCGCCAATTTCCCGGAATACGGGAATGTCGCTAGCCATGGCTGGCAAGCCGCGCTGCATGGCTTCCACCAGGGGCAAGCCAAAGCCTTCAACGTAGGAGGGAAATACCAGGGAACGTGCGTGGGTGTAGCAGTGTTCCAACTCCCGGTCGCTGAGGTCGTTGAACATGAACAACTTCTTTTGGAACTGGGGATGCTGCCGTATGCGTTCGATCAATTGCTCAGTTTTCCAGCCTATTTTGCCAACAAAGCACAGGCACGCCTCGCTGTCTTCTGCCCAAACGCGTTCGAAGGCATCGAGCAGGTAGGCATGATTTTTACGCGGCTCGATGGTGCTCACCATGAGATAAACCGGGGCCTGCTTGCACATTTTGCGGACATCGCGTCGCACGACGATACCGGGGTCGGCCTGATCCAGATCGCTGCCGAGGTGAAAGTAGTCAAACCACCGCGTGGCTGCAGGCCCTGGCCCCAGGCGCAGGGCGACTTCGGTGCGTACTTGTTGTTCGATAGTGTGCGAAATGGCCATGAAGCCGTTAGCGGTTTGACTGATCCAGGAGAACCATTGATCGAAGACGCGCACCAGGCCATCGTCGCAAAATTGTGGGTGCGTCAGGGGAATCAGGTCGTAGATCACTGAAATAATGTGCACACCTTTTTTCTTCAGGCGCTCGGCAACCGAGAAAAAATCAGCGTGCCATGATGAATCGAGTAATACTAAGACATCGCCCGCCTGGCAGTTCATTTCGGTAATGTGGAATTTATCGACGTACCGTAGGGAAATAAAGGAAAGTGTTTTTTGGGGTATGGAAATCCCAAACCCCAGGGCGCGACAAATTCCGGTGAGGGCTGCTCTAAGCACCGGGGATTGGTAAAAAATGCCATTGCGTTCACGCCGGGCACGGTAATTCCAAATGCGGTTGCGCAGGCGGCCCAGGCGGTCATGCTGTACCGAGAGCCAGTTTTGCAGACGTGTCCGCGCCGTACTGGGGCGCAGTGGGCGCAGTTGGTTGATGCGGTAAACCTTGTTGTTTTGCATCACCACGGGAATGCATTCAGCCGCCGTTTGCACATCGGGCAGGTGGTTGATGACGTTGCGCACGACACGCTGGATACCAGAGTTGTCTTGCGGATGTTCGTAGACGTAAGTGCATTCGATCAGCAAACGCATAGTATTTTCGTCGTATCAGGAGTTGGCGCGGCCATATTGGTCGTCAAAGCGGACGATGTCGTCTTCGCCCAGGTATTCGCCGCTTTGCACCTCGATGATGACGAGGTCGATGACACCGGGGTTTTCCAGGCGGTGGCGGTGGCCGGCGGGGATGAAGGTCGATTCGTTGGTGCTGACGAGGTGGGGTTCGGGGTTGCCGTTGACGATCCGGGCCATGCCCTGCACCACCACCCAGTGTTCGCTGCGGTGATGGTGCATCTGCAGCGACAGCGAGGCCCCGGGCTTGACCTTGATGCGCTTGATCTTGAAGCGCGGCCCTTCTTCAAGCACTGTGTAGCTGCCCCAGGGGCGGGTGACGGTGCGGTGCAGGCGGTAGGCCTCGTGCTGGCTGTGTTTGAGGCGTTTGGCCACCTCGCGCACGTCTTGTGCCCGGTCGGCGTGGGCGACGAGCAGGGCATCGGCGGTATCGACGATGACCAGGTTGTCCACGCCCACGGTGGCCACCAGCCGGTGCTCGGCCTGGATGTAGGTGTCGTGCGTGTCCACCAGTATGGCCTCGCCTTGTACCCGGTTGCGTTCGGCGTCGGTGGGTACCAGCTGCGCCAGTGCCGTCCAGGAGCCGATGTCGCTCCAATCAAAGCGGGCGGGTACCAGGGCGACCTGCTGTGAGCGCTCCATCAGGGCGTAGTCGATGGAAATGTCGGGCAGCTGGGTGAACGATGGCGGATGCAGCTCTTGCACGCGGGTACCGGCGTTGTCGTGCTCCGGGCTGTGCTGCATACAGGTGTGCGCCTGGGCCAGGATGTCGGGGGCGTGGAGCTGCAGCTGCGCCAGCAGCGTGGCGGCGCTGAAGCAGAACATGCCCGAATTCCACAGAAAGCGTCCGCTGTCGAGGTACTGCTGGGCCGTGGCGGCGTCGGGTTTTTCGACAAAGCGCAGCACCTGGCGCCCGCCTTGCTCGTCCAGGCCAGTGCTGGTTTCGATGTAGCCAAAGCCGGTTTCCGGGCCCGTGGGCTCGATGCCGTAGGTGACCAGGTAGCCCTGGCGGGCGAGCTGCGCGGCATGGGCGCTGGCCTGGCAGAACGCGGCCAGATCGGCGATCAAGTGGTCGGCGGCCATGACCACCAGGATGGCATCGTCGCCATGCCGGGCTTGCACGGCCAAGGCGGCGCAGGCAATGGCAGCGGCGGTATTGCGGCCCACCGGTTCGAGCAGGAAGCAGGGCTGGTACTGTGCGCCCAGGTGGGCTTCCTGGAAATGGTCACGGCTGGCAAAGAAATGCTCGCGGTTCGTGACCGTAAGAATGTCGCCCCCGTCGGGCAGCAAGGCGGCGGCGCGCTGGTAGGTTTTGAGGAGCAGGGATTGGCCGTCGGGCAGGCGCAAGAAAGGTTTGGGATAGCCCTCGCGCGACACCGGCCACAGGCGCGTGCCGGCGCCGCCAGAGAGGATGACAGGGACGAGCGTGCCCATTACAGCTCCTTGCGTACCCGGCGCATGTCGGCGTCCACCATCATCGTGATGAGTTGCACCAGGTCGGTCGTCGGCCGCCAGCCCAGCTGGCGCGCTGCCTTGGCCGGGTTGCCCAGCAGCACGTCCACTTCGGCCGGGCGAAAGAATGCCGGGTCGATGACGACGTAGTCCTGGTAGTTCAGGCCCACATGCTCGAACGCCAGCTGGCACATGTCGCGCACGGTGGTGGTGGTGCCGGTGGCGACGACGTAATCATCGGCGCGCTCTTGCTGCAGCATCAACCACATGGCCTGCACATAGTCGCCGGCAAAGCCCCAGTCGCGCTTGGCGTCGATGTTGCCCAGGCGCAGCTCTTTTTGCACCCCGTGCTTGATGCGGGCAACGGCGTCGGTCACCTTGCGGGTGACGAATTCAATACCACGCAGGGGCGATTCGTGGTTGAACAAAATGCCGCTGGAGGCGTGCAGCTTGAAGCTTTCGCGGTAATTCACCGTGATCCAATGGCCGTAGAGCTTGGCCACGCCGTAGGGGCTGCGCGGGTAGAACGGCGTGTTTTCATCCTGGCGCTCGGCCTGGATGAGGCCGAACATCTCGCTCGTTGAGGCCTGGTAGAACCGGGTTTCGGGCGCAAACTGGCGAATGGCTTCGAGCAGATGCGTCACGCCCAGGCCATCGACGATGCCGGTGGTTACGGGCTGGTTCCAGGACGCGCCGACAAAGCTTTGCGCCCCCAGGTTGTAAACCTCGTGTGGCGCTGCCTTGGTGACGGCGCGCTGGATGGAGCAGGCGTCGGCCAGGTCGCCATCGAGGTAGTGAATGTCTTTCTCGATACCGAGCTCGCGCAGGCGCCAGTGGGTGTCGGAGCTGCGGCGCGCCGTCAGGCCGTAGACCTGGTAGCCTTTTTGCAGCAGCAGCTGGGCCAAATAAGCACCATCCTGGCCGGTAACGCCAGTGATCAGGGCATTTTTCTGCATTCTCCTATCGCTCTCTTTCTTCCCAATCGTGGAAAACGGCACGCAAGGTGGCACCCAGGTCGTGGCGGGGCTGCCAGCCGGTGTGTGCTTGCAATTTGTGGTTATCGCCGACGACACGGCGCTGTTCGGCGCGGCGCAGGCGTTGGGCGTCTTGCTCCAGGCGCACGTCCAGGTCGGCCTGCAGCGCCATGTCGGTGATCAGGTCGCGCACGCAGCGCTCGTGGCCGGAGCAGACGTTGTAGATTTCCCCGGCCTGCCCCTGGGCGAGCAGGGCAAAGTAGGCGGCGAGCACGTCTTCGACGGCGAGAAAATCGCGCGTCACGTCCACGTCGCCGACCTGCAGTACCGGCGCCTGTCGGCCCTGGCGAATCTGCTGCAGTTGCTGCGCCATATTGGAGAGCACGAAGCTCGCCGCCTGGCCGGTGCCGATGTGGTTGAAGGGCCGCGCCACCAGCACGCGCCAGCCGGGCTCGGTCAGCCCCCATTGCAGGCACAGCAGCTCGGCTGCGACCTTGCTCACGGCGTAGGGATTGCGCGGCTGGGGCGCCAGGGTTTCGCGGATGGGCAAGTGCTCCGGCGCCACCTGGCCATAGACATCGCCGGAGCTGACGTACAAGAACGTGCCGGCAAAGCCGCGCCGCTTGAGCGCCTGCAGCAGGTGCAAAGTGCCCAGCAGGTTGACCTGCAGCGTGCGCTCGGGATCGTTGAAGGCGGCGGGGACGAAGGTTTGCCCGGCCAGGTGGATGACGGCGTCGATCGGGCCCTGCGGGTGTTGCTGCTGCAACCAGGCGTCCAGGCTGTGCGGCTGCAGCAGGTCGTGGGCCTGGTGTGCGATGAGGTTCCAGCCGGGGTATTGGCCGGCAGCCAGGGCGGCCTGGAGGTGGCGGCCGACGAAACCGTTTTGCCCGGTGACTAGCAGGTGGCGCACAAGCCTGCTTCCACGAAGGCAGTCAGGGGGCGGCAGAGGGCGCGGGGCGGTAGCGGACGGGGCACGGTGGTTGTCTCCAGGGCTCGGGGTGGCAATTGTTGCATTGCCTTTGGCTGTTTTTATGCGCCAGAAACTTACAGGGCTGTAAGTTTTTGGCAGGGCGCATTCTTGGAGCCGGCCAGGAGGGCGTCAAGCGGGTTTGTGGGTGGGGTGCAAAACTTTTGAGGAAGTTCTCTAAATAAGGAAGAGGGCCGAGCGGCACACCGGCCCGGCCCCCAGGGTTCAGGCGTGGCCCTGCACCAGTTTGATGACACTGGAAAAATCTTCGCTGCCATGCCCGGCCAGGCTGTGCGCGGCGTACAGCGCGCGCGCCAGGCCGCCCAGCGGGGTGCTGGCGCGGGTGGCCAGGGCGCTTTCCTGCGCCAGGCCCAGGTCTTTGAGCATCAAATCGGTGCCAAAGCCGCCGCTGTAGCCTTTGCTGGCGGGGGCGTTTTCGTGCACGCCGGGGTAGGGGTTGTATTTTTCGAGGGCCCAGTTGCCGCCGGAGCTGCGGCGCATGATTTCGGCCAGCACCTGGGGGTCGAGGCCATGGGCCACGCCCAGGGCCATGGCTTCGCTGGTGCCGATCATGAGGATGGCGAGCAGCATGTTGTTGCAAATTTTCGCCGTCTGCCCAGCGCCGACCTCGCCCGCGTGGAAGATGTTGGCCCCCATTTTCTCCAGCACCGGGCGCGCGCGCTCCAGGTTGGGGGCGCTGGCGCCGACCATGAAGGTCAGCGTGCCAGCGACGGCGCCGCCCACGCCACCGGAGACAGGCGCGTCGATGAAGGCCAGACCGGCGGCCTGCGCCGCCTGTGCCACTTTTTGGCTGCTGGCAGCGGCGATGGTGGAGCTGTCGATCACCAGCGCGCCCCGGGCGATCTGTGTCAGCAGCCCCGGCTGCCCGCCCCGGCCGAGGTACAGCGCCTCGACGTGGGCGCTGGCGGGCAACATGCTGATGACCACATCCGCGCCTTGTACCGCCGCCTGCGCGCTGGTGGCCATCTGCAGGCCCTGGGCCTGCAGGGCGGCGCAGCTGTCGGGGTTGAGGTCAAACGCCTGCACGGCCAGGCCGGCTTTGTGCAGGTTCAGGGCCATGGGGCCGCCCATGTGGCCCAGTCCGATGAATGCGATGCGCATGGATGTCTCCTCGGGTGGTGGTTGTGAATGTTTTTGGCTGCCAACGCTTGTCTGACAAGCGCGAGCAGCTATTAAAAAGAGAGTGAAAAAGAGGAATAGGGGCTGCTCAGCGAATGGCGTCGGGCGCGTCGCCGTCCAACATGCGCCGGGCGATGATGACGCGCATGATCTCGTTCGTGCCCTCCAGAATCTGGTGCACGCGCGCGTCGCGCAGCAGGCGCTCCATGGGGTAATCGCGGATGTAGCCGTAGCCGCCGTGCAGCTGCAGCGCGTCGTTGACGATGGCAAAGCCGGCGTCGGTGGCAAAGCGCTTGGCCATGGCGCAGTAGGTGGAGGCATCGGGCGCACCAGCGTCGAGCTTGGCGGCCGCCAGGCGCACCATTTGGCGCGCAGCGACCAGCTCGGTGGCCATGTCGGCCAGCTTGAACTGCAGCGCCTGGAAGCTGGCGATGGGTTTGCCGAACTGCTTGCGGTCCTGCATGTACTGCTGCGCCTGCTTGAGCGCGCCCTGGGCCGCGCCCACCGAGCAGGTGGCAATGTTGATGCGCCCGCCGTCCAGGCCCTTCATGGCGATCTTGAAGCCTTCGC
>JAJTBK010000085.1 GCA_021286965.1 Comamonadaceae bacterium
GCGTGGCCGCGCAGCGCCCGCTGTCCTTCTTCGCCTACGGCCTGGGCGCCGTCACGCCCGAGGAGGAGGGCGGCCCGGCCTGGAGCCGCCACTCGGACCTGCTGCAGCAGCTCAAAACATGGGGTTTTCCGGTCTCAAGCCTTGTACAGCAAGCGCAAGGTGCTACTGAATTGGTAGCGTATCACCAACGCATTGGCGCCCGGCGCGATGGCCTGCCGTTCGACATTGACGGCGTGGTCTACAAGGTGGACAGCCTGGCGCTGCAGCGCCAGCTGGGCTTTAAAACGCGCGAGCCGCGCTGGGCCGTGGCGCACAAATACCCGGCGCAGGAGATGGCGACGCGTATCGAGGCGATCGACATCCAGGTCGGGCGCACCGGTAAGCTCACGCCGGTGGCGCGCCTGGCGCCGGTGTTCGTCGGCGGCGTGACGGTGACCAACGCCACGCTGCACAACCTGTTTGAGATTCGCAAAAAAGGCGTGCGCCTGGGCGACGCCGTGATCGTGCGCCGCGCGGGCGACGTCATCCCCGAAGTCGTCGGGCGCCTGCCCGACCCACGCCCGGCCTACGTGCCCAACTTCCGGATGCCGGCGTTGTGCCCGGTGTGCGCCAGCCATGTGGTGCGCGAGCGCGGCGAGATGAACCACCGCTGCTCGGGCGGGCTGTTCTGCCCGGCGCAGCGCAAGCAGGCGCTGCTGCACTTTGCCAGCCGCCGCGCCATGGACGTCGAGGGCCTGGGCGAGAAACTGGTCGATCAGCTCGTCGATGCCGACCTGGTGCGCCAGCTGCCCGACCTGTATCGACTGGATCTGCCGACCCTGGCCGCCCTGCCGCGCATGGCGGAAAAATCGGCGCAGAACCTGCTGGCGGCGCTGCAGGCATCGAAAAAAACCACGTTCGCCCGTTTCCTGTACAGCCTTGGCATTCGCCATGTGGGCGAGGCCACGGCCAAAGACCTGGCGCGGCATTTTGGCAACCTCGACGCCCTGGCGCAGGCCAGCGCCGAGGATTTGCTGCAGGTCAGCGACGTGGGCCCGGTGCTGGCGCAGGCCGTGGTCGATTTTTTTGCCGAGCCGCACAACCGCAGCGTGCTGCAGCAGCTGCTGGCCTGCGGCATTGCCTGGGAGGCACCCGCCGCCGACACGCCCCAGCCCCTGGCCGGCCAGACCGTGGTGCTCACCGGCACCCTGCTCAGCCTGGGCCGCGAGCAGGCCAAGGCGCTGCTCGAAGCCGCTGGCGCCAAGGTGGCGGGCTCGGTCAGCGCCAAGACCCATTACGTCGTTGCCGGTGCCGATGCCGGCAGCAAGCTGGCGAAAGCGCAGCAGCTGGGCGTGCCGGTGCTCGACGAGGCCGGCTTGTGGGCCCTGCTGGGCACGTCGCCGGGGGTGTGAGGACTGTCGGATTTTTTGACAGTGACTGTTAAAAAAATCTGCGAATGCTAAAAAAATTATTATTTTTCAATGGGTTAGGGTTTTAGAAGTAATTGGCATGACTCCTGCTTGGAGATGGGCGAGGCGGTTTGAAGTTTTTTTTCTGGAAATTTTCCTGCAGCCAGATCACCTCACCCACCCACCCCATCAGGAGTCACCATGAAACACGTTGCCAAACTGCTGCTCGCTGCAGGCGCCCTGGCCCTGAGCGCCATGGCCCAGGCCGCACTCGTTACCGACTGGACGGTGACGACCACCGGCGTTTGGACGCTCTATGCGCCCAACCCGGGAGTTACCTTGTCCAATGCCAGCAAAACCTTGAGCTGGGGCACGCCCACGACTGCCGGCGGTGGGCAAAGCTCCCTGGCCATTACGAACCCGGCAGCCAATGCCCCCATGCAAACCTGGCTGGGGGGGGGTATCCCGCCTGCGGGCTACACCGTGCCCAGCGTGTCCCTGACGCATACCAATAACCCGATCACCGGCTCCAGCCTGACCAGCGCCACCCTGGCCGTCACCATGACGCTGACGCCGACCAATCCGGCGGCAGCGTCCTTGCCGTCATCGACGATTGACTACCTCATCAAATTTGTCGAAACGCCCAACCAAGCCCCCTGTGCTGCCCCGAGCCCGGCGAACAACCCCTGCAACGACATCTTTGTGCAGCTCGGTGGCTTGCTCAACGAGTCGTTTTCCTATGGCGGCAGCACCTATTTCGTCAATGCCTTCCCGACCAATGGCAGTGTGTTGAGCATATTGCCCAACAGCGCTTGCACGGCAGCCGGCGTGGCCAGCGGCTGCATCGGCTTCACCACCGAAGAAGGCAAGGCCACCACGTTGCCGTTTGGCCTGACGATTTCCTCTGAACGCCTGGCCGTGCCGGAACCAGGCTCCCTGGCGCTGATGGGCCTGGCGCTCGCTGGCCTGGGCGTGATGAGCCGCCGGCGGGCCAAGGGCTGAGCGGCACTGGCGGCTGCGCCACTGAGCGCGCGTGCACCATGTACAAGGGGCGAGCCTGCGGGCTGCGCCCCTTTTCTTTTCACGCAATATCCACGCAGTGCACGCCAAACTGGCCTTGGCGGCGGTCGGCAAAAAAGCATTCGAGCGTCGCCTTGACGGTGCGAAAGGCGATCTCGTCCCACGGAATCTCGTCTTCGGTGAACAGGCGCGCCTCCTGCGTTTCGTGGCCGGGGGCAAAGTCGGCATGGTGCAGCTGGGCGCGGTAGAACAAATGCACCTGGCCGGCCTGCGGTACGTTGAGTACGGCAAACAGCGGGCCTAGCGTAAATTGCGCCCCAGCTTCTTCCACCGTCTCGCGGGCTGCGCCTTCGCTGGTGGTTTCCTGCAGCTCCATGAAGCCCGCTGGCAGCGTCCACTTGCCCCGGCGCGGCTCGATGTTGCGCTTGCACAGCAGCACCTTGTCGCCCAGTACCGGCACGGTGCCGACCACGTTCAGCGGGTTTTCGTAGTGGATGGTGTGGCAGCGGGGGCAGACGGCGCGCGTGCGTGTGTCGCCATCGTCGGGAATGCGCTGCTCTACAGGGCTGCCGCAGGCGCGGCAGTAGTCGATGGGGCGGCGAAAGTGCATAGCGCCGCATTGTGCGGGCATTTTGTCGGCGCTGGCGGCGCGGGCCACCGTGGCAGGCGTTAGGATGGCGCGCTCAACAGGAGTGCAAGCAAAAAATGACGGTGCAAGGAATTGGGCGGCTGGCCCGCGCGGGGCTGGCCCTGGCCCTGGGGATGGTGTTGGCGGGTTGCTTTCGCCAGCAGGTGGCGCCCTTGAAGAAGTTTGAGCCCGAGGTGTTCAACGCCGCCGCCAATTTTTCTCGTCACTACGAAACCACGCCGGCCCAGGCCTGCGAGGCGGCGCGCCGCGTGCTGCTGGGCCAGGGCTACGTCATCAGCGCCGCCACCGAGGCCGAGGTGACGGGGCGCAAGTTCTACCAGCCGCAGGCCGAATCGCACGTGGCGCTGGAGCTGCGCGTGGTCTGCGCCCTGCAGGCGGGCGATGCGGCGGTGGTGTACGCCGCCGCCATTCAAGATATTTATTCGCTGCGCAAGGGCAAGGAATCGGCCTCGCTCGGGGTCGGCGGGCTGGGCTCGCTATCGCTGCCGCTCGACGGTGGCAGCGACGGCATGGTCAAGACGGGCACGCAAACCGTGACCGAGGCGCGCTTTTACCGCAGCTTTTTCGATCTGCTGGACGAGCAGCTGGCGCAGTAATTCAGGCCACCACCAGTTGCAGCGGCGCCAGGCCGTCGATACCCGCCGTGATGGTGTCGCCCCGCTGGATGGCGCCGACACCGGCCGGGGTGCCGGTAAAGATCAGGTCGCCCGGTTGCAGCGCCCAGGCGCGCGAGAGTTCGGCAATCGTCTCCGCCACGTTCCAGATCATGTGCGCAATCTGGCTGCGCTGGCGTTCCTGGCCGTTGACCTGCAGCCAGATGCCGGCCTGCGCCACGTTGCCCGCCTGCGCCGCCGGCGTGAGTGCGGCCACGGGGGCGCTGGCGTCAAAGCCCTTGCCGATGCTCCAGGGGCGGCCGTGCTTTTTCATCTCCGCCTGCAGGTCGCGCCGCGTCATGTCCAGGCCGACGGCGTAGCCCCAGATGTGGCGCAGCGCCTCGTCCACGGCAATATCGCGCCCGCCCAGGCCAATGGCCACCACCAGCTCGACCTCGTGGTGCAGGTCCTGCGTCAGGCTGGGGTAGGGCAGGGTGGTGGGGGCAGCGCCTTCCACCGGCAGCAGTGCATCGGCAGGCTTGAGGAAGAAGAACGGCGCCTCGCGCCCGCTCGCACCCATCTCGCGGGCGTGCTCGGCGTAGTTGCGGCCCACGCAGTAGATGCGGCGTACCGCAAAACGTGAGTCCATGCCGACGATGGGCAGGCTCGGAAGGGGGGCTGGGGGGAGGACGTAGGCAGTCATGGGGCGGTAGCAAAAGGGGAAAACTGCAGTGTGCCACCGTAGCGGCTGCTAGTTTGCCTATGGGGGGTACAACCTAATTTGGCAAACCCTATAGCAGCCGTGGGCTGCACTACACTGCCCGCATGAGCAGAGCTTACGATTTTCGCCAGGTACCGGCCCACTTGATCCGCCGTGCCCACCAGCGGGCGGCGGCGATTTTCATGGAAGAAATGCTGGAGTTTGACGTCACCCCGGTGCAGTTCGCCATCCTCATGACGTTGCTCGACCGTCCCCGGCTCGACCAGGTGACCCTGGCGCAGCACGTGGCGCTCGACGCCGCCACCTCGGGCTCGGTCATCACCCGGCTCGAAGGGCGCGGCTGGCTCGAACGCGAATGCGACCAGCGCGACCGCCGGCGCAAGCTGCTGTGGCTCACGCCCGAGGGCGAACGCCAGGCGCTGGAAATGGCCAAAATCGGGCCGCTGATCCAGG
>JAJTBK010000289.1 GCA_021286965.1 Comamonadaceae bacterium
GAGGTTCAGGCGGCCATTGGGCGTGGGCACGGAATCAACCACCTGCACGGCTTGCAGCGTGGGCGTCTCAGTGCTCTGGACTTGGGCTGCGGCCTCCAGGGGCGCGAAGGCCAGGCCTGCCAGCAGGCTGGCATACAGGGGTGACAGGGTGAACGAAGGGGCATGGGCGCGCGTGGCGGCCACGCGGGCGGGGAAACGGGTCATGGAAACTCTCTTGAACGGATGGCGCGGCTGCGCGGGCCGGCCCTTGTGCGCAAAGGCGGCGTGGCGCAGGCAGGCTCAGGCGCAGACACACAGGCCCACGGCCGCAGGGGGCGGGTGCAGGCGAAGCGGGAGGCGGTCAGGAGAGCGGGGGCGGGCCACGCGCCGGCAGGGGCGCAGCGGTGGCGGTGGCAATGCGCGCAGCCTCGATGGGTTGCAGCGCATGGGCCAGGGGCAAAGGCGGGATCACTGTGCCGATCGCCGGGGCCGGCGGTGCGCCTACCGGCGTGCACAGCGGGCAATCCATGCCGGACGATCCCATTTTCTCCACCGTGCCGTCATCGGTCTGCATGAGCAGCATGATGGCGCCAGTGCCGGAGCAAATGAGCTGCACCGGCTGCGGATGGACGATGGGCGCGGCGATGGCCACCCCGAGCGATGCCAGGAACCAGGCCAGCACCCACAGGCGCAGCACACAAAAGGTTCTTGGCATATTCATGTTTGCGATCATACCCGGCAACGTGCTGGGTGCAGCCATTGGTTGCGCCTGGCCGATCCCTCTTGCCCAGGCCGCCGGTGGCTGCAGTGCTATTTTTTGAATAGCGCCTTACGCTTTGGTCGTCTGGCTGGGCGAGGCAAAGGGTTCAAAGCTTTTTCACCAGCACCTGGCTCTTGCGGTCCCAGTTGTACTTGCGCTTGCGCGCCTCGGGCAGCCAGTTGGGATCGACCGGGGCAAAGCCGCGCTTCAAGAACCAGTGCATGGTGCGCGTGGTCAGCACGAACAGGCTGGCGAGCCCCTGCTCGCGTGCGCGCTGCTCGATGCGCTTGAGCAGCTTCTCGCCGTCGCCCGTGCCCTGGCTTTGCGGCGAGACGGTGACGGCGGCCATCTCGCCAGTCTTGTGCTCGGGGTAGGGGTAGAGCGCGGCGCAGCCAAAGAGCACGCCGTCGTGCTCGATGATGGTGTAGTTGGCGATGTCGCGCTCGATCTCGGTGCGATCGCGCTTGACCAGGGTGCCGTCCTTCTCGAAGGGCTCGATCAGCTGCAGGATGCCGGCGACGTCGTCGGCCGTGGCCTCGCGCAGCTCTTCGAGTTTTTCATCGACCACCATGGTGCCGATGCCGTCGTGCACGTAAATTTCGAGCAAGAGCGCGCCATCGGCAGCAAACGGGATGATGTGGCTGCGCTCGACGCCATGCTGGCAGGCGCGCACGCAGTGCTGCAGGTAGAAAGCTGGGTCCGACGGGCGCTGCGCCGGCGGCAGCCGGGTCAGCCACTGGCGCGCCTGGGCCAGGGGCAGCTCGGTGGCAATCGGGTTGTCCTCGCTCTCGCCTTCTTCCGGGCGCGTGCGGATGCCGGGCACCTCGGCCAGAAAGATGAGCTTGTCGGCCTTGAGCTCGCTGGCCACGCGCGTGGCGACTTCTTCCATCGCCAGGTTGAAGGCTTCGCCGGTGGGCGAGAAGCCAAAGGGCGACATCAGCACCAGCGCATCCATGTCCAGGCCGCGCTGGATGCCGGCCACGTCCACCTTGCGCACCATGCCCGAGTGCTGAAAATCCACGCCATCGACGATCCCCACCGGGCGCGCGGTGATGAAGTTGCCCGAGATCACCCGCACCTTGGAGCCCGCCATGGGCGTGTTCGGCAGGCCCTGGCTGAACGCGGCCTCGATCTCGTAGCGCAGCTGGCCGGCGGCCTCCTGGGCGCAGTCGAGCGCCACCGGGTCGGTGATGCGCAGGCCGTGCGAGTAGCGCGCCGCATGGCCTTTGGCCGCCAGTTGCTCGTTCACCTGCGGGCGAAAGCCGTGCACCAGCACGATTTTCACGCCCATGGCCTGGATCATGGCCAGGTCTTGCGCAATCACCTGCAGCTTGCCGGCCGCAATCGCCTCGCCCGGCAGGCCGATGACGAAAGTCTGGTGGCGAAACTTGTGGATGTACGGCGCCACCGAGCGAAACCAGGGCACGAAGGTGAAGTTGAAAACGGTGGACATGGGCGGTGTCAACGGCAGTCAGGATGGAAAAAAGCCTGCCCCCGGCGCCGGGGGCAGGCAGATGTGCTGCGCAGTGTATGCGGTTTGCGCTGTTTTGGGTGGTTTTTTGCCTCAAACTGGCGCTGGGCAAGCGCCAGTAGCTATTGTTTTTGTAGCTCTTGTAGGCGCTGCCAGGGCTGCTGGGCGCAGCGGGCGGGGCTGGCGGTCGCGCCAGCGCAGCGCCCAGCGCTCGACCGTCATGAGCGAAACCCAGGCCAGCAGCGCCGACAGCGCAAAGCCCAGCAGCACCGTGACCGACCAATGCCAGTCGGCACGCAGATAGCGCACGATGGGGTAATGCCAGAGGTAGATGCCGTAAGAAAGCTTGCCCACCCACACCAGCGCCGGTGCGCGCAGCATCTCGTGCAGCGGGCTACGGTCGTTTTGCAGCGCCAGCAGCACGACCAGGGTGGCGCATTCGACCAGGGTCAGGCCCCAGAGCATGACGTTCATGTCGTCCCAGGCGTGGGCCATGAGCAGCGGCACGGCCAGCACCAGCCACATGCCATGCGCCAGGCGCTGGCGCAGCGCCGCGAACCAGGCCGGCTGCTCCAGCAGCAGCGTTGCCAGCAGGCTGCCCAGCAGCAGGCCGCTGGCACGGGTGTCGAAGCGGAAGAAAATCTCGTAGAACTGCTGGCCCTGCGCCACCCACAGCCCACGCCAGGCCCAGGAGAGCAGCCACAGCAGGGCGATGGCGCGCCAGCGCTGGCCGGGGGCGCTGGTGCGCACCAGCAGCATCAACAGCGGTGGCCAGACGAGGTAGAAATGCTCCTCCACCGCCAGCGACCACATGTGCAGCAGCGTGCCGGGCTGGTCGAAAAAGGCAATGCCGTAGTCCGCCAGGTAGAAGAAGGACACCAGGGCGTCGCTATAGACGTCGGTCAAATCGGGCCAGAACAGCGGCGCGAGCAGGCAGTAGGCGAGCAGGAACAGCGCCAGCGCCGGCATCAGCCGGTACAGGCGGCGGCTGTAGAAGCGCCAGTAGGCAATGCGCCCGCTGCGTTCCACCTCCTGCAGCAGCAAGGTGCTGATGAGGTAGCCGCTCAGGACAAAAAACAGATCGACGCCGTAGAACGCCCCCTCGAACAGCGGCGCGTGCGCGTGCGAGAGCATGACGAGCAAGATGGCCACGCCGCGCAGACCGTCGAGCGCGGGGTTGTAGGGCAGAGCGGGGCGGTGTCCTGGTGGCTGGTGCATGGGCGGGCGGCGATGACAAAGGGCGGTGGCCGGGTGGCCTGGGGTAAACCCGAAAGGCGCGGATTGTAGTCAAAGCCCGCCGAGGCTGCTGTAACGGATAATTGCGCCCCTTATGCCTCCCCAGTCGCCCCCCCAGTTCTTGCCCCTGCCGTTTCAGATCACCTTTCCCGAGTCCCTTCCCGTCTCCAGCCGCCGCGAAGACATCATGGCTGCGATGCAAAAGCACCAGGTCATCATCGTCTGCGGCGAAACCGGCTCGGGCAAGACCACGCAGCTGCCCAAGATCGCCCTGGCGCTGGGGCGCGGCAAGTGCAACGCCCCCGAGGGCCAAAAGGGCCGCCTGATCGGCCACACCCAGCCCCGGCGCATTGCGGCCAGCAGCGTTGCCAAGCGCATCGCCGAGGAGCTGAAAACGCCGCCCGGCGAGGTCGTGGGCTACAAGGTGCGTTTTGCCGACACGTTGCAAAAAGGCGCCTCCGTCAAGCTCATGACTGACGGCATTTTGCTGGCCGAGACGCAGACCGACCCGCTGCTCAAAGCGTATGACACCCTCATCATCGACGAGGCGCACGAGCGCAGCCTGAACATCGACTTTCTGCTGGGCTACTTGCGCCAAATCCTGCCGCAGCGCCCCGATTTGAAGGTGGTGGTCACGTCCGCCACCATCGATGCCGAACGCTTTGCCGAGCATTTCAAAAGTAAAAACGGCCCAGCGCCGGTCATCATGGTCTCGGGGCGCACCTACCCGGTGGAGATGCGCTGGCGGCCTTTTGAGGAAAAAAAGGACTTTGACCTCAACGACGCCATCGCCGATGGCGTCGTTGAGCTGTGGGCGGGAGGGGCAGGCGGCGACATCCTGATCTTCCTGCCCGGCGAGCGCGAGATCCGCGAGGCCGCCGACCACCTGCGCAAGCACCTG
>JAJTBK010000108.1 GCA_021286965.1 Comamonadaceae bacterium
TTGCTCCAGTAGTTGCCGCGCTTTTGGCCCCAGGTTTCATCGCGTGCGCCGACGTAGCGCACCTGCTCGCGGTTGGCGATGAAGTCGTTGCCTTCGACCTCGTTGCGTGTCGAGCCGGCCGAGAGGTGCACGCCCACGGTGTTGTCCACCACCAGGTTGTTGTTGAGCTGGATGTATTCGACGTCGTAGATGAAAAAGCCCCGGTTGTTGCCGGCGACGACGTTGCCTTCGATCACCGAATCCTGCAGCGTGCGCAGCATGATGCCGTGGTCCGAGTTGCCCCAGGCGCGGTTATTGCGCACCTCCTGGTTGCGTACTTCCATGAGCGCCAGGCCGCCCCGGTTGTAGAACGTGTCGTTGTCCTCCCACAGGTTGTAGTAGGAGTTCATGTAGTGCGTGCCGTAGCGGCTGTGGTGCAGCTTGTTGCCCTTGAACACCGCATGGTGCGAGACATCGACATACAGCGCGTCGCGCACGAAGCTGATGTTGTTGTTCAGTATCTTGGCGCCCTTGGTGTTGTACAGCTGCACGCCGTTGCCGCGCTGGGGCGAGTCGTACTCGCGCTTGCCGGTGATGGTGTTGTGCTCGATGCGCACGTCGTTGGCTTTTTCAATCCACAGGCCAAACAGGTTGTACGTCAGGTCGCAGTGGCGCACGATGGCGCGGTGCGCGCCGGGGTAGAGGTAGATGCCGGCGTTTTGGTCCTTGAGGTTGTCGCCCGAGTCGCTGACGATGAGCCCTTCGATGACCACGTCGGGCACCGTCACGCGGATGGTGTCGCCCTGGTTGCCGCCGCTCACGGTGGGGCGGTCGATGCCGCGCAGCGTCAGGGGTTTGTCGATCAGCAGGTTGGCCTGGTATTTGCCGCGCGCAATCTCCAGCACATCGCCGGGCTGGGCGCGGCGCACCGCAGCGGCGAGGTCGTCGCCGGGGCGCACGTTCAGCGTGGCGGCCTGCACGGCCCCGGCGCACAGCAGCACCAGGGCCCCACTTAAGTGGGTGATGGCCGCTTTCATGGCGTGAACAGTCCCAGCGCCTGCAGCAGCAGGAACAAGGCAGCGCCAATCATCAGGTTCTTGAAGCCCACGTAGCTGATCATGTCGAACACTCCGGAAATCCGGTAATTGTCGCGCCACCATGGGCCGTCTTTGACGTAACGCCGGCCCGAGAGGCGAATCAGCACCTCGTACACGCTCCAGCCAAACCACCAGCCAATGATGGCGCCTGAGGACAGGTGGCCCATGGCGGTCATGATCCAGGCCACGGTGGCGGCGACGGCCAGTGCCACACCGGCCATCTGCAGCGCGCGGCGGCTGTGCCAGCCCTCGCTGCTCCAGGGCCAGAGGTGGTCGCGCGCTTCGAGCAGCAGCCACTGCACCAGGCCGACGTCATGCTTGTGCGCGGGCAGGGTGGCATCGGTGGGCATACGCGGATCGACGCCGTTCTTGGCCTTGGGTGCGATCTGGTCTTCCACCTTCGCCGGGTGGATGGGGATGAAGTAGCCGTTCTTGCCAATGGGCGTGATTTCCAGGCCGTCTTTTTCGCGGCGCTTGCGCTCCTTGGCCAGGGGCGGGCAGCCCTTGGTGTCGGTGTACAGGATCATGCAGTCGAGGCAGTGCAGGCACTCGCGGTGGTCGATGCGGCCATCGGTGTCGATCGCCTGCGCGCCGCAGCCCACGGCGCAGGCCTTGCAGCTGTTGCAGTCTTGCTTGCGCTTCAAGCCAAACCAACGGAAGGTGCTGGGCATGGCCAGGGACGCGCCCAGCGGGCAGATGTACTTGCAGTACGGCCGCTCGATGAAGATCGACACGCCCAGGATGGCGGCGACGAACAGGCCGTAGGGCCAGGAGCGGTTCATCACGCCGACCAGGAAGGTGGTCTTGAAGGGTTCAACCTCGGCCAGCTTCTCGGCCAGGCCCATGGAGAACATGGACACCGTGAGCAGGAAGAAGAAGATGGCGTACTTGAGCCACTTGAGGCGGTCGTGCCACTTTTGCGGCAGCTGCGTCTGGAAGCGCTTCAAGCCCACGGCCTTGGCGATCTTGTAGATGCCTTCCTGCAGCGAGCCGAACGGG
>JAJTBK010000122.1 GCA_021286965.1 Comamonadaceae bacterium
CATGGCGAAGACGCCGATCTCGTTGACGGCGCCAAAACGGTTCTTGATGGCGCGCACCAGGCGGTAGCTGCTGTGCGTGTCGCCCTCGAAGTACAGCACGGTATCGACCATGTGTTCGAGCACCCGGGGACCGGCGAGCGCGCCCTCCTTGGTCACGTGGCCGACCAGGATGACGGCAATGCCCGTGGCCTTGGCCAGGCGCGTGAGGTGCGCGGCGCACTCGCGCACCTGGGCGACGCTGCCGGGGGCGCTGGTGAGCTGGTCGGAGTACACCGTCTGGATGGAGTCGATGACGCACACCGCCGGTTGCTCGGCCTGCACCGTGGCGAGGATTTTTTCCAGCTGAATTTCGGCCAGCAACTGCACCTGGCTGCCCTCGATGCCCAGGCGGCGCGCGCGCAGCGCCACCTGCGCGCCGCTCTCCTCGCCCGTGACGTAGAGCGTGGGCAGGCCGGCGCGCTGCAGCGCGTCCATGGCCTGCAGCAGCAGGGTGGATTTGCCAATGCCCGGATCGCCGCCGATGAGCACCACCGCGCCCTCAACGACGCCGCCGCCGAGCACGCGGTCGAGCTCCTCGATGCCGCTTTGCGTGCGCGCCACCTCGTTGGCCTCGATGCTCACCAGCGGCTGCACCGCCTGCGCCTGCGCCAGGCCGGTGTACTGGCCGGCGCTGGCGCTCAGCCGGTTCTTGCCGCTGCCGGCACTCTCGGCCAGGGTCTCCACCAGCGTGTTCCAGCCGCCGCAGCCGGGGCACTTGCCGAGCCAACGCGGGCTGCTGGCGCCACATTCGTTGCAGGTGTAGAGGGTTTTTTCTTTGGCCATATTCAGAGCAAAAATGCCGCTACCGCTGACACAGAAAGCGCCAACAGCTCTTTATTTCATAGCAAACAAGCGCCAGTGCGCGCTCAATCGCCTTGCACCACCACCGGCACGCGCGGCGCGACGGCGCACATCAGCTCGTAGCCCACCGTGCCCGCGCCCTCGGCCACATCGTCGATGGGCAGCACCGTGCCGTTGCCCGCGCGCCCCCAGAGCGTGACTTCGCTGCCCAGGCCGGGGGCCAGGCCCGCTTGCAGCAGCGGCGTCAGATCCACGGTCAGCATGTCCATGCTCACGCGCCCGAGCAGGCGCGTACGCACGCCATCGACCAGCACCGGCGTGCCGTTGTCGGCGTGGCGCGGGTAGCCGTCGGCGTAGCCGCAGGCGGCAATGCCGAGCAGCATGGGCGCGCTGGCCGTAAAGCGTGCGCCGTAGCCGACGCTGTCGCCGGCTTGCAGCTGCTGGGTGGCCAGCAGGCGGGTGGCGAGCGTCATGGTCGGCTGCAAGTCCCAGTGGGCGCTGCGGTGCGCCGGGTGGTCGGGGGCGCTGCCGTAGAGGGCGATGCCGGCGCGCACCCAGTCGCAGCGCACCGGGGCTTCGTCCCCGTGGCGCAGCAAGGCGGCGCTGTTGCTCAGGCTGCGCTCGCCGGGCAGGTCGTGCGTGGCGGTATGGAACAGCTGCAGCGGCGCGGCCAGGCCGCCCTCGACGTCGGCGTTGGCAAAGTGCGCCATGTGCGAAATTTCATCGACCTGCGGCAGCGCCGACAGCCGCGCCCAGGCGCTGCGGTAGCGCTGCGGCGTAAACCCCAGGCGGTTCATGCCGGTGTTCATTTTCAAAAAGACGCGGTGCGGCGCCTGGGTTTTGTGCGCCGCCAGCCAGTCGATCTGCGCCTCGCAATGCACGGCGTGCCACAGCGACAGGCGCGAGCACAGCTCCAGGTCGCGCGGCTCGAACACGCCTTCGAGCAGCAGGATCGGGCCGCGCCAGCCGAGCTGGCGCAGGCGCTGCGCCTCGGCCAGGTCGAGCAGGGCAAAGCCGTCGGCGCCGCGCAGGGCGTCGTACACGCGCTCGATGCCATGGCCGTAGGCGTTGGCCTTGACCACGGCCCACAGGCGCGCGTCCGGCGCCGCCGCACGGCAGCGCGCCAGGTTGTGCTGCAGGGCCGGCAGGTGGATGGTGGCTTGGATGGGACGGGGCATGGCGGCAGGCAAAAAAGCAAGGAAGGGCGATTTTTGCACCATCGGGGTGCGTGATATAACCCGCCATCCCCGTATCCCGGCCTTTTTCACCCCGCATCAGTACCGCTGATGCAGCCTCCCCTGTTCGATGAAGCGCGGTTTCTACACCATCATGGCGGCGCAGTTTTTCAGCTCGCTGGCCGACAATGCCCTCTTCGTCGTCGCCGTGGAACTGCTGCGCTCGGCCGGGGCCGCCGAATGGCAGCGCGCCGCCCTGGTGCCCATGTTTGCGCTGTTCTACGTGCTGCTGGCGCCCTTCGTCGGCGCTTTTGCCGACGCCCTGCCCAAGGGCCGGGTCATGTTCCTGAGCAACGCCATCAAGGTGCTGGGCTGCCTGCTCATGCTCTGGGGCTCGCACCCGCTGCTGGCCTACGCCATCGTCGGCCTGGGCGCGGCGGCGTACTCGCCGGCCAAGTACGGCATCCTCACCGAGCTGCTGCCGGCCTCGCAGCTGATCAAGGCCAATGGCTGGATCGAGGGCCTGACGATCACCTCCATCATCCTGGGCGTGCTGCTGGGCGGGCAGCTGGTGGCGCCGCACCTGGCGGGCCCG
This sequence comes from Comamonadaceae bacterium, assembly GCA_021286965.1. Lineage (GTDB taxonomy): Bacteria > Pseudomonadota > Gammaproteobacteria > Burkholderiales > Burkholderiaceae_C > Paenacidovorax. Next base: position 2,611 of record JAJTBK010000122.1, read on the forward strand.
ATCCTGGCCTGGCAGCTGCCGGGCATCGACCGGCCGGCCCACGCCGCCATCCTGGCGCTGGTGCCGGTGTACGCGCTGGCGGCGGGTTTTAACCTGCGCATTCCGCGCACCAGCACGCCGCTGCAGCCCATGCCGCGCCAGCTGTGGCAGCTGCTGACCGATTTCTGGCGCTGCAACCTGTGCCTGTGGCGCGACAAGCTCGGGCAGATCTCGCTGGCGACGACGACGCTGTTCTGGGGCGTCTCGGGCAACCTGCGCTACATCGTGCTCGCCTGGGCCGCCGCCGCCCTGGGCTACGGCACCACCCACGCCTCGGCGCTGGTCGGGGTGGTGGCCATCGGCACGGCGGCGGGCGCCGTCTGGGCCTCGCTGCGGATGCGCCTGAACAAGGCCACGCGCGTGATTCCGCTGGGCATTGCCATGGGCCTGCTGGTGGTGGGCATGAACCTGATCCACAGCATCTGGCTGGCGGTGCCGTTTTTGATCGTGCTCGGCGGCCTGGGCGGCTTTTTGGTGGTGCCCATGAACGCCTTGCTGCAGCACCGGGGGCACAACCTGATGGGCTCGGGGCGCTCGATCGCGGTGCAGAACTTCAACGAGCAGGCCGCCATCCTCAGCATGGGCGGCTTCTACAGCCTCTCGACGCGCCTGGGCCTGTCGGCCTTTGGCGCCATCGGCGTCTTTGGCCTGCTGGTGGCGAGCGTGATGTGGCTCATCGGCCTGTGGCTGGCCCACAACACCCGCCGCCACCGCAAAGAGATGGGCCGGCTGCTCGCCATCGCCCGGCGCGACCACCACTGATACTCCCATTTTGATAGCTGCTGGCGCTTGTTCCATCAGCGCCAGCAGCCGTTTTATGCCCCATTTTTTGCCCATTGCCGCCCTCGTTTGCAACGCCTTCTTGTGGGGCCTGTCGTGGTGGCCGTTTCGCACCCTGCAGGCCGCCGGCCTGCACCCGCTGTGGGCCACGGCGTTGATGTACAGCCTGGTCTCGGTCGCCCTCTTGCTGCTGCGCCCGGCCGCCCTGGCCGCGCTGCTGCGCACGCCCGGGCTGTGGCTGCTGGCCGTGTGCGCGGGGCTGACGAACGCCGCCTTCAACTGGGCCGTGTCCGAGGGCGACGTGGTGCGCGTGGTGCTGCTGTTTTACCTGATGCCGGCCTGGGCCGTGCTGCTGGCCTGGCGCTTCCTGGGCGAGCGCCCCAGCCCGGCGGCGCTGCTGCGCCTGCTGCTGGCCTTTGGCGGCGTGCTGCTGGTGCTGTGGCCGGCGCAGGGCGGGCTGCAGCAGCTGGCGCGCGCACTCAGCCTGGCAGACGCGCTGGCGCTGCTGGGCGGCTTCATGTTTGCTGCCACCAACGTGCAGCTGCGCCACCTGCAGCAGGTCAGCGCCGCACCACGCATGTTGGCCATGTTCCTGGGCTGCCTGGGCACGGGCCTGCTGGGCGCGCTCGCTGGCAGCAGCATCGGCCTGGTGCCGCCCTGGCCGGCCTTCGCCTGGGGCTGGATGGGCATTGCCGCGCTGCTGGCGCTGGCGCTGATGGCGGGTAACTGGGCGCTGCAGTACGGCGCCGCGCGCCTGCCCACGAGCACCACCGCCCTCGTCATGCTGTCGGAGGTGCTGTTTGCCAGCCTGTCCTCGGTGCTGCTGGCCGGCGCCACGCTGGCGCCGCGCACCCTCGCCGGTGGCGCGCTGATCGTGTTCGCCGCGCTGCTGGCGGCGCGCCAGGAGTAGGCGCGCACGCCCGCCAGCAGAAAACGCCGCCCGCCCCTACCATGGCGGCCATGCAAAAACCCTACGACATCCTCATCGCCCCGGCCAGCGGCGCGCCCTACCCCCTGGCCCAGTACCAGGGCCGGGTGCTGCTCATCGTCAACACCGCCAGCGCCTGCGGCTTCACGCCGCAGCTCGCCGGTCTGCAGGCACTGCACGAACGCTACGAGACGGCGGGGCTGACGGTGCTGGGCTTTCCCTGCAACCAGTTCGCCGGCCAGGAGCCGGGCGATGCCGACGCCATCGCGCAGTTCTGCCAGCGCAACTATGGCGTCAGCTTCCCGGTGCTGGCCAAGATCGAGGTCAACGGCGCGCAGGCCGCACCGCTGTACCGCTGGCTGGTGACGCAGGCGCCGGGCCTGCTCGGCAGCCGCGCCATCAAGTGGAATTTCACGAAATTTTTGCTCGGGCGCGACGGCCAGGTGCGCGCACGCTACGCCCCCCAGACCAGCCCGGAGAAATTGCAGGCAGATATCGAGCTGGCGCTTGCAGAATAAGCGCTAGAAGCTATCAAATAAATAGCAAACAAACGGCCCGACGACAAGAAGCGATCAAGCCGCCTGGCTGCTGCGGGCCCGCGCCAGGCTTTGCGCCACGGCGCGCGGCGCCATGCCGTACATCTCGGCAAACGCGGCCTCGCTCTGGCCGCTGGCGCTGAAGGCGCGCAGCAGCGCCTCGTCGCGCGCGCTGCGCTCGGCCGCCTCCTGCAGCGCGGCGTCGAGCACGGCGTTGGCCTTGTCGTCGCGCCCGCGCACCAGGGCGGCGTAGTCCTCACGCGTCAGGCCCGAAGCCTCCCAGGCCTGCACGATGCGCTGGCGCAGCTTGGGCGCCAGGTCTTCGGGCGCGCGCAGCTGGCGGCGGCGAAACACCTCCTGCAGCGCGTGGTACACGTGCTCGGGCGCCAGTGCCTCCACCGGCTGGCCCTGCAGGTCGTGGCGCTGCTGGCCGCCGGCGACCACCGTCAGGTAGCGCGTGCTGCGCGCGTGCTGCGCCAGCGCTTCCTTGAGCTGGGCCTTGTCGAGCTCGGCATGGGCCGCCAGCAGGTCTTCAAAAATGCCGCGCTTGAGCGGCAGCGGCGGCACGCCGAACAAGGCTGGGTGCCACTGCGCCAGCTGCGCCAGCAGCGGGTGCTGGCTGCGCGGTGCCGGGGCCTGGGCGGGCGCACTGCGCCGGCCACGCCCTCGGCGCGCGGACGGCGCAGATGGCTCGGCAGCGGGGCTGGAAGCGGTGTCGGGGGCGGCAAGAACGGGGGCTGTCGTCATGGTGCAGGCGCACGGGGGCTGAGAAAACAAACCCGCCATCATGCCAGCAAAGCCTTTGCCCCCACAGCGCAGGCCGGCGCGGACGACCCCAGCACATTCGGGAAAACCCTGTAAGCCTGTCGGAAAGACTGCCGTCAGTTTTGTAAGCGTTTGTTAGAATTGCCGCACTTACAGATGCAACTCATTTGCATTGACTGGCCCGCCCCGGGCTTTTGCCCCCCCCTTCCCCTTATGTCTTTCGCTCGTTTGAAGCTGGGCCACCGCCTGGCCCTGGATTTTTTCCTCGTCACCCTCGCCGGCTTGCTGGTGGCCTGGTTTGGCAGCTGGCGCATCGCCTCGGTCAGCCAGGAGATGGACGTGCTGGTCAATGACCGCGTCGCCAAGGCGCTGCAGATCAACCAGGTCAAGTCCAACATCAACCAGGTCGCGCGTTCGGTGCGCAACATTTTGCTGCTCGAACTCGCCTCCGAGCGCCAGGCCGAAGAACGCAACATCAACGACCTGCTGGCGCACAACCTGACGATCCTCGACAACCTCGAAGGCCAGCTCGCCAGCGCCGACAGCCAGGCCCTGATGCAAAAACTCAAGGCCCTGCGCGCGCCCTACATGCAGAAGATGCGCGAGACCATCGACATGGCCATGGTCGGGCAGCAGGACATGGCCATCGGGCACCTGTTCACCCAGGTGCGCCCGGTGCAGACGGCGTACTTCACCGCACTCGATGAATTCACCGCCCTGCTGGAGCGGCAGATGCAGGACTTCGCCACCCAGACCCAGGCGCAAGCCACCCAGGCCCGCATCGCCATGCTCTCGGCCTCGGTTCTGGCGGCCCTGGCCGGCGCCGTCATCGCCTTCATTCTCACGCGCTCCATCACCCGGATGCTCGGCGGCGAGCCGCACCAGGCCTCGGCCGTGGCGCAGCAGATTGCACGCGGCAACCTGGCGGTGGACATGCACGTCCAGCCCGGCGACCACAGCAGCCTGATGGCGCAGATGGCCGCCATGCGCGACAGCCTGGTGCAGGTGGTGGCCCACGTGCGCCAGGGCAGCGAGACCGTGGCCGCCGCCAGCACGCAGATTGCCGAGGGCAACCACGACCTGTCCGGGCGTACCGAAACCCAGGCCAGCGCACTCGAAGAAACCGCCGCCTCCATGGAGCAGCTCGGCGGCGCCGTGCAGCAAAACGCCGCCCATGCCCGCCAGGCGAACGCCCTGGCGCAGGACGCGACGAGCATTGCCCGCCAGGGCGGCGAGGCCGTGCAGCAGGTGGTGGCGACCATGACCGGCATCGCCCAGTCGGGCCAGAAGATGGCCGACATCATCAGCGTCATCGACGCCATTGCCTTCCAGACCAACATCCTGGCGCTGAACGCCGCCGTGGAAGCCGCGCGCGCCGGCGAGCAGGGCCGGGGCTTTGCCGTCGTCGCCAGCGAGGTGCGCCAGCTCGCCGGGCGCAGCGCCGAGGCCGCCAAGGAGATCAAGGCCCTGATCGACGCCAACGTGCAGCAGGTGCAGGCCGGCAACCGCCAGGTGCAGCAGGCCGGCAGCACCATGGCCGAGGTGGTGCACAGCATCGGCCGCGTCGCCGCCCTGATGGGCGAGATCAGCGCTGCCAGCCACGAGCAAAGCGCCGGCGTCGGCCAGGTGGGCGAGGCCGTGGTGCAGATGGACCAGACGACACAGCAGAACGCCGCCCTGGTGGAAGAAATGTCGGCCGCCGCACACAGCCTGCGCCAGCAGGCGCAGGAGCTGGTGCAGGCCGTCGCCACCTTCGAGCTGCCGCCCGGGGGCAGCCGGGGCGCACGCCCGGCCCTGCTGCAGTCTTGATGCCACGCAAGCAACCCCTGCGGCGGCCCCAAGACCCCAGGCAGCGGCAGGATAATGCGGGGCTATGCCATCCCCCGCCCCTTCTGCTTTGCGCACCCGCTGGCACCGCCTCGGGCGCGGGCTGCTTGCCGCTGCGGCCCTGACGCTGGCGGCCTGCAGCCCGTCGTACCAGCCGCCGCTGATGGTCGGGGCCAACACCTGGATCGGCTACGAACCCCTGTTTCTGGCGCGTGAGCAAGGCTGGCTCGACGGCCACAACCTGCGCCTGGTGGAGCTGGCATCGAGCAGCCAGACCATGGACGCGCTGCGCGCCGGCCAGCTCGACCTGGCGGGCCTGACCCTCGACGAAACCCTGACCCTGCAGCAAGAAGGCGTGCCGCTGGCCGTGATCTGGGTGCTCAACGTCTCCAACGGCGCCGACGCCCTGGTCGCACGCCAGGGCATCGCCGACCTGGCCAGCCTGCGCGGGCGGCGCATCGGCGTCGAGCAAACGGCGCTGGGTGCCTTGGTTCTCGACGCCGCCCTGCGACAAGCCGGGCTGCAGGGCAGCGACGTGCACATCGCCTCGCTGCCCATCGACGAGCACCTGAGCGCCTGGCGCAGCGGGCAGGTCGATGCCCTGGTCACCTTCGACCCCCTGCACCAGGCCCTGCTGCAAGAAGGCGGGCACGACCTGTTCGACAGCCGCGCCATGCCCGGGCAGATCGTCGATGTGCTGGTGGCGCGCCCCAGCGCCCTGCAGTGCTGCAGCCGCCGCATCGCCGCGCTGCTCGCCGGCCAGCAGCGGGCCCTGCGCTACCTGCACGCCGCGCCGATCCCGGCGCAGGCGCACATCGCCCAGCGCCTGGGCCTGCAATCGGCCGACATCGCACGCAGTCTGGCCCACATCGAGCTGCCCGATGCCCAGGCCAACGCCCGCCTGCTCGGCGGCGCCACGCCGCCCCTGGCACAAAGCGCCGCACAGCTCGGCGCCGTCATGGTGCAGCGCGGCCTGCTGACGACGGTGCCGGCAACGGCGACGGCAGCGCTGCTCGACGCCCGCTTCACCCAGCAGGAAGGGCACTGACGATGGCGCCAGCACCGCACCCGCGCCCCCTGCGCGTCATCCGCCTGCAGCTGTGGCTGCCCCTGCTGCTGCTGGCCATCAGCCTGCTGACCCTGGCCGTGCTCGCCGGACTGCAGCAGCGCCAATACCACCAGGAACTGGAGCAGTTCGCGCACCAGACGGCGCACGAGCAGCTGCTGGAGACCCGGCGGGCGCTCGAAACCGCCCTGCGCCGGGGCGATGGCAGCGGCCTCGATGCCACCCTGGCCCCCCTGGGGCTGAACCCCGCCATCGCCGACGCCGTGTTCAGCGACGAGCAGGGCGTGGTGCGCGCCGCCACCCGCTTTGCCTGGCGCGGCCAGGCCGCCAGCAGCCTGGCCGGCTACCCCCAGGCCGACGCCGCCCACACCCTGGCAGAGGGCAGCAGCCAGCTTCTGCTCAGCGCCGACGGCCTGCAACTGACCGCCCTGACCCCCGTGACCCTGAACCCGCGCCCGGGCGAGGTGCGCGCCGGCCCGCCAGGGCTGCTGTGGCTGCAGTACGACCTGCGCCCCCTGGCACAGCAAACCCAGCAGCGCATCTGGCAACAGGCCGCCTGGCTGGCCGGCGTGCTGCTGCTGTCCACCCTGGGCCTGCTGTGGCTGCTGCAATGGGCCGTGCTGCGCCCGGTGGCGGCACTGCGCGCCAGCATGGCGCAGATCGGCGCCGGCCATTTCAGCGCCCTGCCGCAGCTGCGCGGCCAAGGCGAGCTCGCCGAGCTCGGGCAGGCACTGGCGCGCATGGCGCAGCGCCTGCAGAGCGACGCCCAGGCCCTGGCCGAGAAGGAGCAGCGCTACCGCCAGCTGTCCGAAGCGGCGTTCGAGGCCATCGTGCTGCACAGCAACGGCGTCATCGTCGATGCCAACAGTGCCGCCGACCAACTCATGGGCGTGCCCCCGGGCGGGCTCGTCGGCCTGCCCATGCTGCAGTTCGTGGCCGAGCACGACCACCCCATCACCCGGCTGCGCACCGGCAGCGGCGCCGAGGGCCTGTGGGAGGTCGATCTGCGCGACGCCCAGGGCCAGGTCATCCCGGTGGAATGCAGCGTGCGCCAGCGCCTGGAAGGCGCGCAGGCGGTGCGCGCCGTGGCCGTGCGCGACATCCGCGCACGCCTGGCGGCCGAGGCCGAGATCCGCCAGCTGGCGCACTACGACGCCCTCACCGGCCTGCCCAACCGGCGCTTCATCCTCGACCAGGTGCAGCAGGAACTGGCCGAGGTCGAGCACCACCCGCGCCGCGCGGCGCTGGCGACGTTCAACCTCAACGCCTTCCAGGGCGTGAACGATTCCCTCGGCATGGCCGCCGGCGACGCCGTGCTGCGCACCCTGGCGCGGCGCCTGAGCAGCCTGCTCGGCCCGGGCCAGACCCTGGCGCGCGTCGATGGCGACACCTTCGCCCTGCTGCTGACCGACCTCGGCGGCGACCTGCAGGCCGCCTCCACCCAGGCCGCGCGCAGCATCGAGCAGCTGCTGCTGGCCGTGGCCGAGCCGCTGCAGGTGCAGGGCCAGGCGCTGCACCTGAGCGCCGGCGCCGGCGTCGTCATGATCCCCAACGACAGCCGCGACCCACCCGAGCTGCTGCGCGAGGCCGAAACCGCCATGCACCAGGCCAAGCAGACGGGCGATGCGCGCGTGCGCTTTTTTGCCCATGCCCTGCAGGAGGCCGCCAGCGCCCGCCTGGCGCTGCGCAACGACCTGCGCCAGACCCTGCACGGGGGCACCGAGGCGCAGCAGCTGCTGCTGCACTACCAGCCGCAGGTCGGCGCCGACGGCCGGCTGCTGGGCGTGGAGGCGCTGGCGCGCTGGCAGCATCCCCGGCGCGGCCTGGTGCCGCCCGACCAGTTCATCCCCGAGGCCGAGGCCAGCGGCCTGATCGTGCCCCTGGGCCACTGGGTGCTCGAAGAGGCGGTGGCCTGCCTGCACCGCTGGCAGACGGCGGGCCACCCCTGGGCGGCCCAATTGACGATGGCCGTGAACGTCAGCCCGCGCCAGTTTCGCGAACCCGACTTCATTACCCGCATCGAGGATTTGCTCGCCCGCGTCGGCGTCAGCGCCCTGTCACTGGAGCTGGAGTTGACCGAAAGCGTGGTCGCCGACGACCTGGAGGCGACGCTGGAGAAAATGCAGCACCTGCGCCGCCACGGCCTGCGCTTTGCCCTGGATGACTTCGGCACCGGCTATTCCAGCCTGGCCTATCTCAAGCGCCTGCCGATCGACACGCTCAAGATCGACCGCTCCTTCGTCATGGACATCGACGCCCCGGCGCAGCAGCGCAGCGGCAAGCGCCCGGCGGTGCTGATCGACGCCATCGTCGCCATGGCGCACCAGCTGGAGCTGCGCGTGCTCGCCGAAGGCGTGGAGACGCCCACCCAGCTGGCCAAGCTGGTGCAGTCGGGCTGCGACATTTTCCAGGGCTACCACTTCAGCCGGCCGCTGCCCGAGGCGGCGCTGGCCACCTGGGCTACAGCGCCGCGTCCAGCAGCTCCACCCAGTGGCGCACCGGCGTCTGCGTCCCCGCCTGCAGGTGCGTGATGCAGCCGACGTTGGCGCTGGCGATGACGCTCGGCGCCAGCGCCCCCAGGTGACCGAGCTTGCGCGCGCGCAGCTGCTGTGACAAGGCCGCCTGCAGCACCGAATAGGTGCCGGCCGAGCCGCAGCACAGGTGCGACTCTGCCGGTAGCTGCAGCTCAAAGCCGAGCAGGCGCAAATATTTTTCCACCCCGCCGCGCAGCTGCTGCCCGTGCTGCAGGGTGCAGGGCGGGTGCCAGGCGACCACGCCCTCGGGGCGCCGGCGCAGGCGCTCACGCAGCAGCGGTACGAGCTCGGGCAGCAGCTCCGACAGGTCGCGCGTCAGGCTGCTCACGCGCGCGGCGCGGGCGGCGTACTGCGCATCGTGGCGCAGCAGGTGGCCGTATTCCTTGACCGTGACGCCGCAGCCCGAGGCGTTCATCACCACATACTCGACCGCGCCAGACTCGATGGATGGCCACCAGGCGTCGATGTTGGCGCGCATCTGCGCCAGGCCGCCGTCCTGGTCGTTGAGGTGGAACTTGACGGCGCCGCAGCAGCCAGCCTCGGGCGCCACCACGGCCTCGATGGCGGCGGCGTCGAGCACGCGCACCGTGGCGTCGTGGATGTTGGGCGCCAGCGCCGGCTGCACGCAGCCGGCCAGCAGCAGCACCTTGCGCGAGTGGCCGCCGCTGGGCAGCGGGCGGCGCGGCTGGGGCGCCGGCACCTTGGCGCGCACGCCCTCGGGCAGCGCGCCGCGCAGCGCCTGGCCCAGCTGCAGCGCGGGGGCGAACAGGGGCGAGTTCAGCCCCTCTTTGAGCGCCCAGCGCGCCGCGCGCTCGCCCAGCGGGCGCGGCACCTGCGCATCGACCAGGCGCCGGCCAATGTCGAGCAGGTGGCCGTACTGCACGCCGCTGGGGCAGGTGCTCTCGCAGTTGCGGCAGGTCAGGCAGCGGTCGAGGTGCAGCTGCGTCTTGCGCGTCGGCGCCTGGCCTTCGAGCACCTGCTTGATGAGGTAGATGCGCCCGCGCGGGCCGTCGAGCTCGTCGCCCAGCAGCTGGTAGGTCGGGCAGGTGGCGGTGCAAAAGCCGCAGTGCACGCACTGACGCAGGATGGCTTCGGCCTCCTGGCCTTCGGGCTGGCCCTGGTAGGCGGGGGCGAGTTGGGTTTGCATGGGGGCAGTCCTTGTGGCAGTCCTTGGGTTTTAGGCCAGGGGCGGGGGCAGGCCCTCGGGGTCGCGCGTGCGCCACTCGCGCAGCGCGGCGCGCAGGCGCCGGCGGTCGCGCCACAGCGGCGGCAGCGCCAGCAGCAGCAGTACCAGCGCCAGCGGCACGACGCAGATGAAGCCCAGGTACTTGAAGCCTGCCGCCCCGGTGATGCCGCCGGCCAAAAAGCTGACCAGCAGCGCCGCGTGCAGCCACAGGCGCTCGCGGTTGGCGCGCACCTGCTGCTGCGGCAAAGCGCCGCTTTTGTTCCAGAACAGCGCCTTGCCCAGCTCGATGCCCAGGTCGGTGACGGTGCCGGTGACGTGGGTGGTGCGGATCTGCGCCGACGACATCTTGGTGACGACGGCGTTTTGCAGCCCCATCAGAAACGCCAGCAGCAGCACCGTCAGCGGCACGGCAAAGGGCGTCGGCCAGCTCAGGGTGATGGCGCCCATCAGGCCAAAGAGCAGCAGCAGCACGGCCTCGATGAACAGCGGCAGCGCGTAGGTGCTGCGCAGGTGGCGGTGGCGCGCCCAGTGCACCATGATGGCGGTGGTGCCGGCGCCCGACATGAAGGCCCAGAGCGCCCCGATCGCCCCCAGCACCAGCTTGACGTTGCCCAGCACCAGGTGGTCGGCCAGCATGGCGACGATGCCCGTCATGTGCGAGGTGTACAGCTGCACGACGAGAAAGCCGCCGGCGTTGATGGCGCCGGCGTTGAAGGCCAGCAACAGGCCGAGATTGCGGTTGCCCACCACCGTGCGGCGGCGGTCCATGAGATGGCGCAGGCTGCGCATGAAAGCCCCCAGTCCCGCCGTCAGACGAACAAGCCGGCCGGATCGAACGCCTGGCGCACCCGGGCCTCGATGGCGGCCAGGGCAGCCCCAGATGAAGGATTAAAACCGGCGCTAACGCTTTCCAGGCAAGCGTCAGCAGCTCTGAAAAGCATAGCACTGCCGCCCACCGCAGCGGCCGCCACCTGCAGCGCCGCGCCGGCCTCGGGCGGGGCCTGCAGCCAGCGCAGCGCGCCGTGCCACTCGATCAGCGGCGCGCTCGCGCCCGGCACCGGCGCCAGCACGCCGGCGCTGTCGGGCACGGACAGGCGCCACAGCGCGTGCCCGGGCGCGCGCTGCGCGAACCAGGGCAGGGTCTGTTCGGCGCAGGCCTGCCAGTCGGACGCGGCCCGGGCGTTGTCCAGACGCTCGCCGCCCAGGCGTGTGCAGGCCGCCTGCACCGCCGCCTGCGCGCCACGCAGGCGCAGGTACAGCTGGCCCTGGCCGCCGTCCTCGACCCAGCAGCTGGCGTTCAGCGGCAGTGGCTGGCCGCACCAGGCGTTGAGCTGCTGCAGCGCCTGGGCCTGGCTGCAGGCAAAGCGCAGCGTGGCCTCGGCCGGAGCCAGGGGCAGCACTTTCAGACTCACCTGCGTCAGCAGGCCCAGGCGCCCCCAGCTGCCGGCCAGGAGGCGCGAGACGTCGTAGCCGGCGACGTTTTTCATCACCTGGCCGCCAAAGCGCAGGTGCTCGGCGCGGCCGTTGAGCAGCTGCACGCCCAGCACGTAGTCGCGCACCGCGCCCACGCTGGCGCGCGCCGGGCCCGACAGGCCGGCCGCCACCATGCCGCCGACGGTGGCAGCGGGGCCGAAATGTGGTGGTTCAAAGGGCAGGCACTGGCCGTGCTCGGCCAGCAGCGCCTGCAGCTCGGCCAGGGGGGTGCCGGCCCAGGCGGTGACGACGAGCTCGCTCGGCTCGTAGGCGACGATGCCGCTGAGCGCACGACTCGTCAGCGGCGTGCCGCGCAGGGCGCGCGCGGCGACGAAATCCTTGCTGCCGCTGCCGCAGATGCGCAGCGGGCGGGCATCGGCCAGGGCGGCGCGGATGCATTCTTGGAGCGAAGCGATGGC
>JAJTBK010000170.1 GCA_021286965.1 Comamonadaceae bacterium
CTGTTCTCCGACGAGGCCGAGCGGGTGTACCAGCGCGAGGGCCTGGCCGCCTTCCAGCAGCACGAACGTGACAAGGCCGCCCAGCCACTGCCCGACGGCCCGTTCAAGCCCCTGCTGGCGGCCCTGCACCGGCTGCAGCAGGCCGGCAGCGGCGCCATGCGCCTGCGCACCGCGCTGGTGACGGCGCGCAGCGCGCCGGCGCACGAGCGCGCCATCCAGACGCTGCTGAACTGGAACATTGCGGTGGACGAGGCGATGTTTCTCGGCGGCCTGGAAAAAGGCCCGTTCCTGCGCGAATTCGAGCCCGACTTTTTCTTTGACGACCAGACGGGCCACGTCGTCTCGGCGGCGCGCCACGTGCCCGCTGGCCATGTGAGCAGCGGCGTCGCCAACCCTGCCTGAATCCGGGCGACTACACCCCGCCGCTGCGCTTGACCTTGGGGTCGGCGTAGGTGGGGGATTCCTGCGGTGGGTTTTGCGCCATGCGCTCTTGCTGGCCGGCCTTGGTGACGGTGTCGGCCATATCGACGGCCATGGTGCTGGCGCGCCACATGGACTGGATCATCTCCACGAGCTGCTTGTACAGCGGCTCCTTGGGTGGCTCCTCGGTTTTTTTCGGCTCTTTGGCTTTTGCCGGTTCGGGCAGCGTCCAGTCGCGGTTCGCCTGGTCGGTGGTGGCTGGCTTGTCGGGCTCGCGCACGATGGCCCCCTGGCCCAGCCGGTCGTTCGATTCGACCGGGTTGGGCGCGTGGATGGGACGCACCGGCACCGCTCCGGAGGCGCCGGTGGAATACAAATCGGCGCCCTGAGGACGCCATTGTGGCGATCGGTCTACAGGTGGCAGTTGCATGGCAGTGGCCCTGGGTAACGGTGAAACACTGAGGTGGTAGTCCACCCCTCTCGTGCCTCATTTCGGCAAACAGAAGGGGAAATTAAGCCCTTTTCCACCGATTACCGCAAAAAAAGCGGCAAACCCAGACCCAGCGCGCGCTGGCTGCTACAAAAATCGCTCCAGCAGCTTGCGCGAATGCTTATCGAGCTGCTGCGTGTCGCGGATGCGGTACTGCACGCCGTCGGCACTGGCGATCAGGAGGTGGGTGCGCCCGGCCAGGCGGCGGATGTCCTCCTCGGCCTTGAGCTGCAGCCGCGCCGGGCCCCGGTCGGTCTGCAGCTGCCATTGGCTGGGCATGGAGAAGCTGGAGACGCCGACGATCTTTTCGATCTCGGGCACGAACTCGCGCACCGCCAGCTCCTCTTCGACCAGGGCGCGGGCAGCCGGCGGCAGATCAGCCAGGCGCTCGATCCATTGCAGCTCGTGGCCGTCGCTGCCCACCAGGGACAGGCCCTCCTCGGGCGCGGCGATGGGAAAGGCGCGCACCGGCGTCACGCCGGCGTGGCGGCTGCCGTCGGCCAGGGTCAGCTCCAGGCGGCCCTGGGGGTTGCGCTGCAAGGTGATGGCAATCGGGGTCATGGGCGCGCTCCTCAGGTGCCGGCGGGGTGGGTGGGGTGCAGCAGGCTGCTGTCGATCACCAGGCCGGCGGCCTGGGCGTCTTCCTCGGCGCGGCGCGCCTGGGCTTCGTACAGGCGCCAGTACGCGCCCTGCTGCGCCATCAGGTCGTCGTGCGGGCCGACCTCGACGATCTCGCCCCGGTCCATGACCACCAGGCGGTCGGCCTTGCGCAGCGTCGAAAGGCGGTGGGCGATGGCGATGGTGGTGCGGCCCTTGACGAGGTTGTCCAGCGCCTTCTGGATTTCCTTTTCCGTCTCCGTGTCCACGGCCGAGGTGGCCTCGTCGAGGATCAGGATGCGCGGGTCGATGAGCAGGGCGCGCGCAATGCTGATGCGCTGGCGCTCGCCACCCGACAGGCCCTGGCCGCGCTCGCCGACCAGCGAGTCGTAGCCATGCGGCAGGCGCAGGATGAACTCGTGCGCGTGCGCGGCGCGCGCGGCGGCAACGATCTCGGCGCGCGTGGCGTCGGGCTTGCCGTAGGCGATGTTCTCGGCAATGGTGCCGAAGAACAGGAACGGCTCCTGCAGCACCAGGCCGATGTGGCGGCGGAAATCGGCCACCGCCATGCGCCGGATATCGACGCCATCGACCAGGATGGCGCCGTCGGCGACGTCGTAGAAGCGGCTGATGAGGTTGACCAGCGTGCTCTTGCCCGAGCCGCTGTGGCCCACCAGGCCGATCATTTCGCCGGGGCGGATGGAGAGCGACAGGTCTTTGACCACCTGGCGGCTGCCGTAGCGAAAGCCCACGCCGCGCATCTCGATGGCGCCCTCCACCTTGTCCACGCGCACCGGGTTGGCCGGGTCGGGCACGTTGCTGACGTGGTCGAGGATGTCAAAAATACGCTTGGCCCCGGCCGCCGCCTTTTGCGTCACCGAGACGATGCGGCTCATCGAGTCCAGGCGGGTGTAGAAGCGCCCGATGTAGGCGATGAACGCCGCCAGCACGCCGACGGTGATCTCATGGTGCGCCACCAGCCAGATGCCAAAGCCCCACACCACCAGCAGGCCGATTTCGGTCATCAGCGACACCGTGGGCGCAAAGACGCTCCAGGTTTTGTTCAGGCGATCGTTGACTTCCAGGTTGTGCTGATTGGCGGCGCGAAAGCGCTCGGCTTCGCGCTTTTCCTGCGCAAAAGCCTTGACCACGCGGATGCCGGGAATGGTGTCGGCGAGTACGTTGGTGACTTCGCTCCAGACGCGGTCGATGCGCTCGAACCCGGTGCGCAGCTTGTCGCGCACGGTGTGGATCAGCCAGGCGATGAAGGGCAGCGGCACCAGCGTCACCAGCGCCAGCCAGGGGTTGATGGAGAACAGGATGGCCGCCGTCATGCAGATCATGAGCACGTCGGTGGCGAAGTCGAGCGCATTGAGCGAGAGAAAGACGTTGATGCGGTCGGTCTCCGAGCCAATGCGCGCCATCAAGTCGCCGGTGCGCTTGCTGCCGAAGTAATCGAGCGACAGGCGCAGCAAATGCTCGTAGGTGCTGGTGCGCAAATCCGCGCCGATGCGCTCGGACACCAGCGCCAGGATGTAGGTGCGCGCCCAGCCCAGGCCCCAGGCCAGCAGCGCCGCCAGCAGCAGCCCGGCCAGGTACAGCCCGGCCTGGGCAAAGTCGATGGCCTTGCCGCTTTGGTAAGGGATGAGGATTTCGTCCATGAGCGGAATCGTCATGTACGGCGGCACCAGCGACGCGGCGGTCGAGGCCAGCGTCAGGCCAAAACCGGCGGCCAGTTGTTTTTTGTACGGCCGCGCAAAGCGCCACAGGCGCAGCAGCACCCAGGTCGAGGTCTGGGGCTGCTGGGCCCGGGCGCAGACCGGGCATTCGTCGCTCTCGGGTGGCAAGGGCGCGTGGCAGCTGGGACACAGGGCCTCGTCCTCGGCCGGCGCGCTGACGGCCACGCCGCTGTGCAGGCGCGCGATCTGCTGCTCGAAGCATTGCTGCAGGCGCAGCGCCTGCGCCTGCGCGCCGAGGGTGAAGCGCCACAGGGCCAGGCGCGCCTGCGCGTCGTGCAGCTCCAGCTGGCCAACGCCGCCGTGGTCGAGCAGGCGCAGGCCCAGGCCGGGGGCCAGGGCCCAGCTTTGCCAGGCGGCCTGGCCCGGCGCACGCGCCAGCAGGCGGCCCTCGGTCAGGGCCAGCAGGCCGCTGCCGAAGTGCAAGCGCGCATCGAGGTCAACCGCCAGCGCGGCCTGTACGTTTTCTGTGGCAGAGAGTTGGGTCTGCAGCTGCTCCCCCAAGGAGCCCTCCAGGCCCGGCAGGACGCCCGGGGCGTCGGCGGTATGGTGATGTGGCATGGTGTCGTGATGGTGCGCGGGCCGCGCATTGTCGGCGATGGGCTGCAAGGCTGCAGCCCCCGGTGCTTTGACCTTAACGCCGCTGCCCGCCCGGGGGCTGACAGCCCCGGCAGCCGCGCGCAACCCCAGCCGAACCAGCGCACAATCAACGCTTCGGTTTTCCCCTTTTTTCAGCACCCAGCTTCCCCATGGCGACATTCAAAGACATCCAACTGCTGCGCACCACCTATCTGCGTGGCCCCAACATCTGGACCTACCGCCCGATCCTCGAAGTGTGGCTGGATCTGGGGGAGCTCGAACAACACCCCTCGCACCAGCTGCCGGGCTTCAACCAGCGCCTGACGGCCTGGCTGCCGGCGCTGGTCGAGCACCACTGCGGCGTCGGCGAGCGCGGCGGCTTCATCGCGCGCCTGGAGGGCGGTACCTGGATGGGCCACGTGCTCGAACACATCATCATCGAGCTGCTCAACCTCGCCGGGATGCCCGCCGAGTTCGGCCAGACGCGCGAGACCTCGCGCAGCGGCATCTACCGCATGGTGTTTCGCTGCCCCGAGGAGACCGTGGCGCGCGTGGCGCTGGCGCAGGGCCACGCGCTCATCATGGCGGCGATCAACGACCAATCGTTTGACCTCAAGAGCGCCATCCAGGCGATCAAGACCGCCATCAACGACCGCTACCTCGGCCCCTCCACCGGCTGCATCGTCGATGCCGCGAGCCAGCGGCGCATCCCGCACATTCGCCTCAACGACGGCAACCTGGTGCAGCTCGGTTACGGCGCGGCGCAGCGGCGCATCTGGACGGCCGAGAGCGACCAGACCAGCGCCATTGCCGAGGGCATTGCGCAAGACAAGGATTTCACCAAGCGCCTGCTGGCCGCCTGCGGCGTGCCCGTGCCCGAGGGCCAGGTGGTGGCCAGCGCCGACGAGGCCTGGGAAGTGGCGCAGGACATCGGTGCGCCCGTCACCGTCAAGCCCAGCGACGGCAACCACGCACGCGGTGTGACGCTCGAACTCACGCAAGAGGCCAACATCCGCGCCGCCTTCGCCCTGGCCGAGCCCGAGGGCTCGGAGGTGATCGTGGAAAAATTCATCCCCGGCACCGAGCACCGCCTGCTCATCGTCGGCGGCAAGCTGGTCGCCGCCACGCGAGGCGAGCCGGTGAGCGTGCACGGCAACGGCCAGGCCACGCTGGCCCAGCTCGTGGCCCAGCTCAACGAGGACCCGCGCCGGGGCCCGGAGCAGGAATACCCGCTCGACTGGATCGACCTGGAAAAAGGCGCGGTGCAGCTCGAACTCAAGCGCCAGGGCGTGACGCCCGAGAGCGTCATCCCCCAGGGCCAGAGCGTGCTCTTGCAGCGCAACGGCAACATGGCCATCGACTGCACCGACGAGGTGCACCCCGACGTTGCCTACTACGCGCAGCTGGCGGCCAAGATCGTCGGCCTGGACATCGCCGGCATGGACATGATCCTGCAGGACGTCTCGCGCCCGATGAAGGAGCAGGGCGGCGCGATTTTGGAAGTCAACGCCGGCCCCGGCCTGCTGATGCACCTCAAACCCACCAGCGGCACACCGCGCCCGGTGGGCATGGCCATTGCTGACCACCTGTTCCCGCACAGCGAAGACGGCCCGCGCGCCGGCCGCATCCCGCTCGTCGGCATTGCCGGCACGCAGGGCAACGCCTTCATCGCCCGCCTGGTGGGCTGGCTGCTGCAGCTCTCGGGCAAGCGCACCGGCGTCGCCAGCAGCGAGGGCATGTTCCTCGCCGGGCGCCAGACGCAAAAGAGCAACGCCGCACACTGGGTCGGCGCGCACCGCCTGCTGACCAACCGCCTGGCGCAGGCCGCCGTCATCCAGACCACGGCACGCTCCATCCTCGAAGAAGGCGTGGCCTACGACCGCTGCCTGGTCGGCGTGGTGACCGACATGGCCGGCTGGGAGGGCCTGGCCGACCACGACGTACTCGACGCCGCGCAGATGACGCGCGTGCTGCGCACGCAGATCGACCTGGTGCTCGACGACGGCGCCGGCGTGCTCAACGCCGACGACGCCCAGGTGGCCGACCTGGCGCGCCTGTGCGACGGCGAGGTGCTGTTCTACAGCCAGAACGCCGACAACCCGCTGATCGCCGCGCACCGCACCGAGCGCGAGGGCCGCGCCGTCTTCACGCGCCTGGGCCACGTGGTGCTGGCCACCGGCGCCAAGGAGCGCGTGCTCGGCAGCCTGGCACAGCTGAGCCTGGCGGGCGGCCAGCAGCCCGAAGTGCCGGCCCTGCTAGCCGCCATTGCCGCCGCCTGGGCCCTGGGCATTGCCCCCGACCTGATCGCCGCCGGCATCAAGACTTTTGACTACCAGACCGCGTGATACTACAAATTTGATAGCTGCCTGCGCTTGCCAGACAAGCGCTGTAGCCCGATTTTGCTGAAAGAGCACGCCATGCAAATCATCCGCACCCGCGCCCTGCGCGGCCCCAACCTCTGGACCCGCAGCACCGCCATCGAGGCCATCGTGCAATGCAGCGCTGCCGAACACGACCACCACCTGCTGCCGGGCTTTGAAGAGCGCCTGCGCGCACGCTTTCCAAAGATCGGCGTGCTCCAGCCCGCCGGCACGGGCCAGCCACTGTCGCTGGCGGAAGCGCTCGAAACCGCCGCCCTGCAGCTGCAGGCGCTCGCCGGCTGCCCGGTGACCTTCAGCCGCACCCACGCCACGGTGGAAGAAGGCACTTACCAGGTCGTGGTCGAGTACACCGAAGAGGCCGTGGGCCTGCGCGCCATGGAACTGGCCGCGCAGCTGATCGCCGCCGCCCTGGACGACACCCCGTTCGATGCCGACGCCGCCGTCGCCGAGCTGCACGACCTCGACGAGGACGAGCGCATCGGCCCCTCCACCGGCGCCATCGTCGATGCCGCCGTGGCACGCGGCATTCCCGTCAAGCGCCTGACCGCCGGCTCCCTGGTGCAGCTGGGCTGGGGCAGCCGTGCGCGGCGCATCCAGGCGGCCGAGCTGGACGTGACCAGCGCCGTGGCCGAATCCATCGCGCAAGACAAAGACCTGACCAAGCGCCTCTTGCACGCCGCCGGCGTGCCCGTGCCCATGGGCCGGCCCGTGAGCAGTGCCGAAGACGCCTGGGCCGTGGCCGAGGAGGTCGGCCTGCCCGTGGTCGTCAAACCCCAGGACGGCAACCAGGGCAAGGGCGTGACGGTGAACATCACCACGCGCGCGCAGCTCGACGCCGCCTACGCCACCGCCCAGTACTACAGCGACGAGGTGATGGTCGAGCGCTTCATGCCCGGCCATGATTTCCGCCTGCTGGTGGTGGGCGACCAGCTGGTGGCTGCTGCGCGGCGCGAGCCGCCGCAGGTGCTGGGCGACGGCGTGCACACCATTGCCGAGCTGGTCGATATCGTCAACCAAGACCCGCGCCGGGGCAGCGGCCACGGCACGGCGCTGACCAAGATTCGCCTCGACGACATCGCCATCGCGCGCATCGCCGCCGAGGGCTTGACGCCTGCGAGCGTGCCCGCCCAGGGCCAGCGCGTGGTGCTGCGCAACAACGCCAACCTCTCCACCGGCGGCAGCGCCACCGACGTCACCGACGACGTGCACCCCGAGGTGGTGGCACGCGCCATCGAGGCGGCGCAAACCATTGGCCTGCACATCTGCGGCGTGGACGTGATTTGCGAATCCATCCTGCGCCCGCTCGAAGAGCAAGGCGGGGGCATTTGCGAGGTCAACGCCGCGCCCGGCCTGCGGATGCACCTGGCGCCCTCGTTTGGGCGCGCGCGCAATGTGGGCGTGCCCATGGTCGATGCCATCTTCCCGCCCGGCGAAGATGGCCGCGTGCCGCTGGTAGCCGTCACCGGCTCCAACGGCAAGCCCACCACCACGCGCCTGATCGCGCACCTGTTCACCGCGCACGGCTGGCGCACGGCCATGACCAATACCGACGGCGTGTATGTGAACGGCCGCCAGATCGACAGCGGCGACTGCTCCGGCCCGCGCAGCGCGCGCAACGCCCTGGCGCACCCCGAGACGGACGCCGCCGTGCTCGAATGCGCACGCGGCGGCCTGCTGCGCGAGGGCCTGGGCTTTGACCGCTGCCAGGTGGCGGTGGTCACCAACGTTGGCGAGGGCGACCACCTGGGCCTGAACTTCATCACCACGGTCGAAGACGTGGCCGTCTTGAAGCGCGTCATCGTGCAAAACGTGGCCGCCAGCGGCTACGCCGTACTCAACGCCGCCGACCCGCACGTCGCCGCCATGGCGCCGGCCTGCCCGGGCAAGGTGATCTTTTTTGCCCTCGACCGCCACCACCCGGTGATGGCCACGCACCGCGCCCAGGGCCAGCGCGTGGTGTACGTCGATGACGGCCACATCGTCGCCGCCGAGGACTCCTGGCGCGAAAAAATCGCCCTGCGCGACATCCCGCTGACGCGCGGCGGCGCCATCAGCTTCCAGGTGGAGAACGCCATGGCCTCGGTGGCGGCGGCCTGGGCCATCGGCCTGCCCTGGGACACCATCCGCCGGGGCCTGGCGGGCTTCGTCAACGACAGCGACAACGCCCCCGGGCGCTTCAACGTCATGGACTACCGGGGCGCGACCGTGATTGCCGACTACGGCCACAACCCCGACGCCATCCGCGCCCTGGTGCAGGCCGTCTCGGCCATGCCGGGCAAGACGCGCAGCGTCGTCATCTCGGGCGCGGGCGACCGGCGCGACGAGGACATCAGCGCACAAACGCGCATCCTGGGCCAAGCCTTTGACGACGTCGTGCTCTACCAGGATGCCTGCCAGCGCGGGCGCGCCGACGGCGAGGTGCTGGCGCTGTTGCAAAGCGGCCTGCGGGGCGCTCCGCGCACGCGCTACGTGACCGAGATCCACGGCGAGTTCCTGGCCATCGACCACGCCCTGGCGCGCCTGCAGCCTGGCGACCTGTGCCTGGTGCTGGTCGATCAGGTGCAAGAAGCCCTGGAGCACCTGCAGCGCCGCTGCGCCGAGGCCGCCTGATGCGCGCCAAAGCAGTCGCCGCCCTTGCCGCCGCCCTGCTGTGGAGCACGGGCAGCGCGCTGGCGGCGGGCGAGAAGATCGGCAGCGTTGATACCGCCTTCCAGTGGATCGGGCGCGACCACGACATCATCGTCGAGGCCTACGACGACCCCCAGGTCACGGGCGTGACCTGCTACGTCTCGCGCGCGCGCATCGGCGGCATCAAGGGCACCCTGGGCCTGGCCGAGGATAGGGCCGAAGCGTCGATTGCCTGCCGCCAGGTGGGCGCCATCGGCTTTCCCCAGGGGGCGCTGAAAAAGCAGGATGAGGTGTTCTCCGAACGCATGAGCCTGCTGTTCAAACGCCTGCGCGTGGTGCGCATGGTCGATGTGCAGCGCAACACGCTGGTGTACCTGACCTACTCCGACAAGCTCATCGACGGCTCGCCGCAAAACGCCGTCACCGCTGTGCCGGTGGCGGCCGAGACGCCGATTCCGCTCAAGAAATAACGCCAAATCAGCCGCTAGCGCTTACCCAGCAAGCGCGAGGCGCTCTTGTTTTAATAGCGTATCAGGCTTGCGCTGCCGCCTCGGCGAGCTCGTGCAGGGCCTGGGCAAAGACTTCCGGCGGGTGCCCGCCCTGCAGCATGGCGCGCTCGTTGAAGATGACCGAGGGCACGGAGCGGATGCCGCGCTGCTGGTACAGGTCTTCGCGCGCACGCACCTCGTTGGCAAACTCGTGCCCTTGCAGCACCGCCTGCGCACGCGCACCATCGAGCCCCACAGACTGCGCCAGGCGCAGCAGCACGGCGGGCGCGCTGGGGTTTTCCGCCCGGCTGAAATACGCTGCGAACAGTGCCTGCTGCAGCGCCAGCTGCGCGCCGGGTGGGCCCTCCACGCCGGCCCAGTGCAGCAGGCGGTGGGCGTCGAAGGTGTTGTAGATGTGCGTGCGCTCAGGGCTGAAGACAAAGCCCAGCGCCGCGCCCCGGGCCGCGATCTGGGCGTGCATCTGCGCACTCTGCTCGGCGCTGGCGCCGTATTTTTCCTGCAGGTGCGCATCCAGCTCCTGCCCCTCGGGGGGCATCAGCGGGTTGAGCTCGAACGGCTGCATTTGCAGCTGCACGGTGATGCCGGCGGGCAACTGCCGCAGCGCCTGCAGCAACGACTGCAGGCCAATGGCGCACCAGGGGCAGGAGATGTCGGAAACAAAATCAATGTGTAGGGCGGCATTCGGCATCACTCGGCTCCATCCTCGCGGGCAAACCCCGATGGTAGGCCGCCCGCAGCCCAGGGCTGCTTGCCGAACCAATTGTTACCCGTGGACGGAAATGGCTGTTACGGCAATAATTGCCTAGTCAATCAATTACCCCCTGGCCGTGTCGTCCCCTTTGCCCCCACCTCCCCCCAGCCTGCCGGCGTTGATGCGCAAGGTGCTGAGTTCCTTGCGCAGCCAGGTCGATGCCCGCCTGGCACCCTGCGGCATGACCTATGTGCAGTGGCTACCGCTGTACAAGCTGCTGCTGCTCGGCGACTGCAGCGCGGCCCACCTGGCGCGCGAGCTGGAGATGGATCCTGGCGCCCTGACGCGCGCCATCGACCGCCTGGTGGCCAAGGGCCTGGTGCAGCGCACGCGCTGCGCGCAGGACCGGCGTGTGGTGCAGCTCGCGCTCACGCCCGCCGGCCAGCGCGCTGCGGCCCAGGTACCGGCGGTGCTGACCGAGGTGCTCGATGCGCACCTGCAGGGCATTACCGCCGCCGAACAGGCGCTGCTGCTGCAGCTTCTGGGCCGCATGTGGGCCAATGGCGAGGCCCTGCGCCAGGCCGGCCGCGACTGACGTTTCCCTCCCTCCTCCTATGGATGCCCCGATGACCCCCTCCCCCGCTGCCCGCAGCACGCGCCGCCGTGGCCTGACCCTGATTGCCGCTGCCGCCGCCCTTGGCGCCCTTGCCTGGGGCGGCTGGCATTTCATGCACTCGCGCTACCTGGAGAGCACCGACAACGCCTACGTCGCCGGCAACGTGGTGCAGATCACGTCCCAGGTCGGCGGCACCGTGGTGGCCATTGGCGCCGACGAGACCGACTTCGTGCGCGCCGGCCAGCCCCTGGTGCGGCTGGACACGGCCGACATGCGCGTCGCCCTGGAGCAGGCCGACGCCCAGCTGGCGCAGACCGTACGCGACGTGCGCCAGCTCTACGCCAACAGTGCTGCCCTGCAAGCACAGCTGCAGCTGCGCCAGGCCGATGCCGCCCGTGCCCGCGCTGATCTGCAGCGCGCCGAGGCCGATGCCCAGCGCCGCCAGCCGCTGGTGCAGGCCGGTGCCATCGGCAAGGAAGAATTCCAGCACGCCCAAAGCCAGCTCA
>JAJTBK010000180.1 GCA_021286965.1 Comamonadaceae bacterium
TTGATGGGTTTTTATAGGAAGCCAGCGCCCCAGTGCTGCGGTGATGGCGCCGGGGCCGGGCAGGTCAAACGCGGCGCGCACGGCTGGGTGCTGCTGCAGCTCGGCGGCGCAGCGGTGCACCAGGGAGTCGTCGCGTTCCAGAGCCATGCCGGGGGGCTGGTAATGCGCCACGATGCGCCCGGGTGCAGGTGCGAGCACCAGCACGTCGTCGGCCAGGCGCACGGCTTCCATCAGGTCGTGGGTGATGAGCAGCACCGCCAGGCCGGCCTGCGCCTGGCGTTCGAGTAGCAGTTGGTGCAGCTGGTAGCGCAGGCCGATGTCCAGGGCGGCAAAGGGCTCGTCGAGCAGCAGCAGCGCCGGGTTGAGCACCAGCGCCCGCGCCAGGGCGCAGCGGCTTTGCATCCCGCCCGAGAGCTCGGCTGGGTACTGCGCCAGCGCCGCCTCGGGCAGGCCCAGGGCCAGCGCCATGGCGCGCGCCTGGGTCTGGCGCGGCGCGCGTGCCAGGCCGCGTGCCTTCAGGCCCAGGGCGATGTTGTCCAGCGCCGTCAGCCAGGGCAGCAGGCGCGGTTGCTGGAACATGATGGCCGCTGGCTGCAGCCCGGGATGGATCTGCCCCTGCTGCACGTCCAGCAACGCGGCGCACAGGTGCAGCAGCGTGGTCTTGCCGCAGCCCGAGGGACCGACCAGGGCCAGGGTGCGGCCGGCGTGCAGCGTGAGGTCGATGCCGTCGAGCACCAGCGTCGGGCCGTAGCGGTGGCTCAGGGCCTGTACTTGCAGTGCCGCCGTCATGTGCCGGCCTCGCGCCAGCGCTCCAGGCCGCGCTTGATGGGTTCGAGCAGGCCGTATTCGAGCAGCAGCAAGCTGGCGACGACGGCGCAAATCCAGGCCAGGGAGGCGCTCATGTCCAGCTGCGAGCGGCTCACCGCCAGGGCGGCGCCCACGCCGTCGCTGCTGGCCAGCAGTTCGGCCATGACGGCCACCTTCCACGACGAGCCCAGGGCCGTGATGCTGGCCGGAAACAGGTAGGCGGCGACATGCGGCAGGTACAGATCGAACAGGCGCATCCGCCAGGGCAGGCGGTAGGCGCGCGCCATGTCCTTGAGGTGCAGATCTAGCGTGCGCGTGCCCTGCAGCGCGCCGGTAAAAACCACCGGCAGGCAGGCGACGAAGACGGTGAAGATGGGCGTGCCGTCGCCCAGGCCAAACCACAGCATGGCCAGCACCAGCCAGGCAATGGGCGGCATACCGAGAAGCAGCGTGACCCAGGGGCGGGCCATCATGGCGGCCGTCATCGACAGCCCGGCGAGCAGCCCCAGGCTGCTGCCCAGGCCCAGAGCCAGCAGCAGCCCGAGCAGGGCGCGCCGCGCCGTGATGGCCAGCTGCGGCCAGGCCGCGCCCGACTGCAGCAGCTGCGCCAAGGTGGTGAAGGTGCCCAGCGGGTCGGGCAAGATCAGCGGCCCGTACCAGGCCGCGCCCAGCTCCCACAGGGCAATGAAAAGCAGCAGGCTGGCGATGGCGCCCCAGCCGCTCCAAAGGTAGGCGGGCAGGCGGCGCAGCCCATACCACAGCAGGTGCATGGCAGCGTGCTCCGTCAGGCGCCGTAAAAGCCGGCGTCGGGCAGCTTGCCGCCGATCAGGCCGGGGCTGCGCGCTTGCAGCCGGGCGAAGAAGAACTCCAGCTCGCTGCGCGCCTGCACCGCCGGCACGGCCTGCAGCTGGCTGCGCGGCAGCGCGTCCATCACGGCCTCGGGCGTGAGCAGGTCGATATGGCGTGCCAGCATCGCGCCGCATTCCTGGGGGTGCGCCAGGCACCAGGCGGCCGATTGGGCGTAGGTCTGCTGCACGGCGGCGAGCACCTCGGGCTGGCCGCGCAGCGCGCCAATGGCGGCGATGCCCGCTTGCGGAATGCGCGCCGGGCGGTGCAGCAGGCGCCCCCATTCCTGCTGCAGGTCGAGGCTGCGATGCAGTTCGGGCGCGACCAGGCCAAGGGGGAAGGACTGGGTTTTGCGCAGCGCCAGCGATACCCCGGGCTCGGTCAGCAGCGCGTGGCGCACGCGGCGCGTGATGAGCAGCTGCATCGCCTCCATGGGCGTGGGCACGTAGCGCAGCTGCAGGTCGCGCGCCGGGTTCAGGCCCTGCTCGGTGGCCAGCAGCTGCAGCAGCAGGTCGGGCATGTCGCCGCGAAAGGGCACGGCAATTTCTTCGCCCCG
This sequence comes from Comamonadaceae bacterium, assembly GCA_021286965.1. Lineage (GTDB taxonomy): Bacteria > Pseudomonadota > Gammaproteobacteria > Burkholderiales > Burkholderiaceae_C > Paenacidovorax. The sequence continues at coordinate 2,210 of JAJTBK010000180.1, forward strand.
GTAGTCGGCCAAGGTGGTGCGCTGCGCATCGCGCGAGACGATCCACAGCGCACCCCAGGTGGAGATGTTGAGCAGGCGCAGGCCCACGCCCCGGTTGTAGAGGTTGGCCGCCACGTTGCTGGGCATGGCCAGCACATCGGCCTTCTGGCCAATGGCCATGGCGCGCAGCTGGTCGGGATCGCGCCAGGGCTGGAAGACGGTCTGCTGCGCCACGGCGGCCAGGGCGCCGCTCTCGGCCATGTGGATCAGTGGCGCCGAGACGATGGCCGGTGGCCCCGCCAGGGTCAGGCGCGGCAGGGGCGCGGCGTGCACACGGGCGGGTGCTGGCGCCAGCAGGCTGGCCAGGCCCAGGGCGCCAGCGCCTTGCAGCAGCTGGCGGCGGGTGGCCGTGGCGGCGGTAGTGGTGGGCAATGGGGGCGTGAATGTGGGGCTGACTGGCTGCATGGCTTGCCTTGGGTGGTCAGAATTGGTAGCTCAGGCCCGCTGCCAGGCTGCGCCCGAGGCCGGGCAGGTAGCCCGGCATGGCGGCGCTGGCCTGGTTGCGGATGGCGTAGCTGCTGGCGTAGCGCCGGTCGGTGACGTTGTCGGCCAGCAGGTAGGCGCCCCAGGGGCCATTTTTCCACTCCAGCTTCAGGCCCAGCAGGGCGTAGCCGTCTTGCGTGCTGCCGGGGGTGTTGGCGTGGTCGATGGGGGTGGCGCCCGGTTGCCAGCGCACGTTGGGGCCAGCGCGCCAGATGCCGCTGGCGCTGGCGTGGCGCCACAGCAGCTCGGCGTTGAGCAGGTGGCGCGGCACGCCGGCGATGCGGTTGCCGGCGTAGCGCCCGTCCTTGAAGCGAAAGTCGCTGTACGTCCAGGAGCCGCGCCAGTCCCAGGCGCCGCTGCGGCCAGAGAACCCGGCCTCTATGCCCTGGTGGCGCGTGCCGCCGGCGTAGTTGTAGGTGCCGATCTTGATGCCGTTGGCGTCGGTGGTGCTCATGAGCTCGTCCTGCACCTCGCTGCGGTAGTAGGTGATTTGCCACTGCGGCGCGCTCGCGCCCTGGCCCCAATGGCCCTGGCCGCCGATTTCAAAGGTGCTGGCGCGCTGCAGCTGCAGGGCTACCAGCGCTGCCTGGGCCGATGCCGGGTTGGGCGGTAGCACGCTGGCGCTGACGATCTCCCAGAACGTGGGCGCCTCCTGGCTGCGGCTTAAGCTGGTCCACCAGCGCTGGCGGGGCTGGGGCGTCCAGCTCATGCCCACCTTGGGCGTGGCAAACCCCCAGCTTTGGTTGAGCTCCTGGCCGGTGCGCTGCTCGCGCGCATCGCGCGTCTGGCGGCTGGCGCCGAGCTGGGCGTGCATGGCCCAGGCGGGCGCCCATTGCCAGTCCAGGCCCAGCTGTGCCTGCAGGTTCTGCGCCTGCAGGTCGTAGCTGCCAAAGCGCTGCAGGGCGCTGCCGTTGGCGGGGTTGTTGGCGTCGAGCGTGCGCTCCATGCGGCTGCGCGACCAGGCCAGGGCGCTGCGCCACTGCAGCGCGCCACCCACCTGGCCGCTGGCCTGCCACTGCAGGCCGCTGGTGTGGCTGTGGGTGCCAAAGTGGGTGGTCTGGTCGTTGAAGAAATCGTCGGTGCTCTGCCAGTACCAGCCCAGCTCCTGGCGCAGTGCGGCGTCGCCCCAGAGGGAGCGGTTGGCCAGGCGCAGCTGGCGTGCGGCGCGGCGCGGGTCGCGCCGGTAGACGTTGAGCAGCTGGTCTTGCAGCGTATTGCCGTCGCCGAGCACGCCCTGCGGGTTGCTGTACACGCGCTCCTTGGGCACCACGGTGGGAATGTCAAACTGCAAATCCGTCCAGCTGAGGTAGCTGCGGTTTTCCAGCGTGCCGCTTTTCCAGCCCAGGTTGGCCTGCAGCGCGTCGCGGCGCGAGGCGCTGTGGTGGCGCCAGCCGTCGTAGCGGTCGGCGCTGGCGCTGATGCGCCCGTCCCACCCCTGGCCCGCCTGGCCCAGCGCCGCCTGCAGTGCGCGCCGGCCAAAACTGCCGTATTCGCTGCGCACGCGGGCGCGCTCGTCGGCGCCGGTGAGCGATTGGAAATCAAGCTCGCCGCCGAGCGTGGTGGCGCCGGGGGTCAGGGTGTTCGCGCCCCGGCGCACGCTCACCAGGGCGGCGTTGCGCGGTTCAAGCAGGCCGATGATGAAGGAGCCGTCGGCCTCGTTGAGCGGCAGGCCGTCTTGCAGCAGCAGCACGCCCCGATTGAGCGGGTTGCTTTGAATGCCCGAGCCCCGGATGTTCAGGCGCGGCTGGTCCGTGGCGCCAAAAAAATCCTGGATGACGATGCCCGGCTGGTAGTCGAGCGCGTCGCGCAGCGTGGCCAGGCGTGCCTCCTGCTGCGGCGTGACGAGGTTGGTGCCGCCGGGCACCTGCTCCAGGCGGGCGCGCTCGGCCTGCAGCGACGGCGCCAGGGGCGCGCCGCTGTCCCCTTCAGCGCTGATGGTGACGGCGGGCAGGCTCGCCAAGGTGGTCTGGGCCAGCACCGGCAGCGGTGACAGCGCCGCAGCGCAGGCACAGGCCATGGGAGAGCGAAGCAGGGGCAGCAGGCGATCCATGAAAGTAAATGAGAGTGATTTCTATTTATTAAATAATGCCACGCAAAACAGGAGCTTGAAATGACTTTTATCAACCTCCCTGCCGCCGGGGTGGGTGGGGTGGGGCGCTCTTCCTACAATCGGGCGCTTGTACCCACAACAGGAGGATGTATGCAGTTGCAATTGCGTCGTTGGCGCCAGGCCCTGGGCCTGGCCGTGGCATTGGTGGCTTCTACGGCCTGGGCGCAGAGCGCGCCGGTGGTGGTGGAAGGGGCTTGGGCACGGGCCAGCGTGCCGGGGCAAAAGGCCACGGGCGCCTTCATGCGCCTGACGGCGCGCGAGAGCGTGCAACTGGTGCGCGTGCAGTCGCCTGCCGCCGAGGTCGCCGAGGTGCACGAGATGAAGATGGAGAAGGACGTGATGAAGATGCGCGCCATCCCCGCGCTCGAATTGCCGGCGGGCCAAACCGTCGAGCTGCGTCCAGGTGGCTACCACGTCATGCTCATGGACTTGAAGGCGCCGCTGGCTGCCGGCAGCGAAGTGCCGCTCACCCTGGTGCTGCGCAATGCCCAGGGGGTGGAGACGAGCGTGCCCCTGAACCTGCCGGTGGCCCTGAAGGCGCCGGGGGCCGCTGCTGCGCCCGCACCGGCTCCGGCGCACCCGGCGCATTGAGCCCCCGGCGCTGGCGTATCGCACCGTGCAGGGCCTGCACCTGACGGCTGATTTGTACGGCTGCGCCGGCGAGGCCGTGTTGCTGCTTGACGCCGCGCGCATCGCCGCGCTGTGCCACCAGGAGGTGCTGGCCTGCGGCCTGACGCCAGTGGGCGAGCGCTGGGTGACCTTCCCGTCCTACCAGGGGCGGCCCAGCGGCGTCACCGGCACCGTGCTGCTGGCCGAATCGCACCTGGCGCTGCACACCTGGCCCGAGAGCGCCAGCGTCACCCTGGACGTGTACGTGTGCAACTTCTCGGGCGACAACTCGGCCAAGGCGCGCACCCTGCTGGCGCGCCTGATCGCCGCCTATGCGCCGGCGCGCCAGCTGTGCCAGGAGCTGCGCCGTGGCGGCCTCGATGGCGCCGCCGCAGCCCAGGCGCTCACGTAAACTGCCCGCCATGCAGATTTACATGGTTGGCGGCGCCGTGCGCGACCGCCTGTTGGGGCGCCCGGTGCACGACCGCGACTGGGTGGTGGTGGGCGCCACGCCGGCGCAGATGCTGGCGCAGGGCTTCACCCCGGTGGGGCGCGACTTTCCGGTCTTCCTGCACCCGCAAACCCACGAGGAATACGCCCTGGCGCGCACCGAGCGCCAAAGCGGGCGCGGCTACCGGGGCTTTAGCGTGCACAGCAGCCCCGACGTGACCCTGGAGCAAGACCTGGCGCGGCGCGACCTTACTATCAATGCGATAGCTGCTGACGCTGACTGGACGGGCGCTGGAGCCGTTTTTGACCCCTATGGCGGGGTGCGCGACCTCAAGGCCGGCGTGCTGCGCCACGTCACCGACGCCTTCCGCGAAGACCCGGTGCGCATCCTGCGCGTGGCGCGCTTTGCTGCGCGCCTGCCGCGCTTTCGCGTGGCCCCCGAAACCCTGCAGCTGATGCGCGCCATGGTGCGCGCGGGCGAGGTCGATCACCTCGTGCCCGAGCGCATCTGGCAAGAAGTCTCGCGCGGCCTGATGGAGACGCGCCCCTCGCGCATGTTCGAGCTGCTGCGCGCCTGCGGCGCCCTGCGCCGCCTGCTGCCCGAGCTCGACCGCCTGTGGGGCGTGCCCCAGCGCGCCGAATACCACCCTGAGGTCGATACCGGCATCCACGCCATGCTGGTGCTGGACATGGCCGCGCGCCTGCAGGCGCCGCTGGCGGTGCGCTTTGCCTGCCTGTGCCACGACTTTGGCAAGGGCACGACGCCGGCGCACGTGCTGCCGCGCCACCTCGGCCATGAGG
>JAJTBK010000200.1 GCA_021286965.1 Comamonadaceae bacterium
ATCCGCTACCGCGACATCCAGGCGCAGCCGCGCAAGATCCTCTCCTCGCCCGCCTTGACAGGCCAGGAGAGCGAGAAGGTCAGCTACAACGCCGGCTACACCAACGTGCACGAGCTGATCCCATGGCGCACCCTCACCGGCCGCCAGCAGTTCTACCAGGATCACCCCTGGATGCGCGACTTCGGCGAGGGCTTCTGCTCCTACCGTCCGCCCGTGCACCTGAAGGCGCTGCACGAAGTCGAAGGCAAGATGCCCAACGGTAACCCCGAGATCGCGCTCAACTTCATCACGCCGCACCAGAAATGGGGCATCCACAGCACGTACAGCGACAACCTGCACATGCTGACCTTGAACCGTGGCGGCCCGGTGATTTGGCTCAGTGAAGACGACGCCAAGCGCGGCGGCATTGTCGATAACGACTGGGTCGAGCTGTTCAACGCCAACGGCGCGATTGCTGCGCGCGCGGTGGTCAGCCAGCGCGTGAACAACGGCATGGTGCTGATGTACCACGCGCAGGAAAAAATCGTGAACACCCCGGGCTCGGAAATCACCGGCACGCGCGGCGGTATCCACAACTCCGTCACCCGCGTGGTCTTGAAGCCCACGCACATGATCGGCGGCTACGCCCAGTACAGCTACGGCTTCAACTACTACGGCACCATCGGCACCAACCGCGACGAGTTCGTGCTGGTGCGCAAGATGCGCCATGTGGACTGGATGGACGAAGAAGCCGGCGCCCCCGCTGCCGGGGCCCATGCCTGAGGAAGAAGGAGAACTACGATGAAAATTCGCGCCCAAATTGGCATGGTGCTGAACCTGGACAAGTGCATTGGCTGCCACACCTGTTCCGTCACCTGCAAGAACGTCTGGACCAGCCGTCCCGGCGTCGAGTACGCCTGGTTCAACAACGTCGAGACCAAGCCCGGCATCGGCTACCCCAAGGAATGGGAGAACCAGGACAAGTGGAACGGCGGCTGGAGCCGCCTGGCCGACGGCTCCATCGTCCCGCGCCAGGGCGGCAAGTGGAAGATGCTGATGAAGATCTTCGCCAACCCCAACCTGCCGCAGATCGACGACTACTACGAGCCCTTCACCTTCGACTACGACCACCTGCAGTCGGCGCCCGAGATGAAGGCCGCACCCACCGCGCGCCCGCGCAGCCTGATTACCGGCCAGCGCATGGAGAAGATCGAGTGGGGCCCGAACTGGGAGGAAATCCTCGGCGGCGAGTTCTCCAAGCGCAGCGCCGACGTGAACTTCGAGCAGGTGCAGAAGGACATGTACGGCCAGTTCGAGAACACCTTCATGATGTACCTGCCGCGCCTGTGCGAGCACTGCCTGAACCCGGCGTGCGTGGCATCGTGCCCCAGCGGCTCGATCTACAAGCGCGAGGAAGACGGCATCGTGCTCATCGACCAGGACAAGTGCCGGGGCTGGCGCATGTGCGTCTCGGGCTGCCCGTACAAGAAGATCTACTACAACTGGCAGACCGGCAAGGCCGAGAAGTGCATCTTCTGCTACCCGCGCATCGAAGCGGGCCAGCCGACGGTGTGCTCGGAAACCTGCGTCGGCCGCATCCGCTATCTGGGCGTGCTGCTGTACGACGCCGACCGCATCCAGGAAGCAGCCAGCGTGGAGCGCGACCGCGACCTGTACCAGGCGCAGCTCGACATCTTCCTCGACCCCAACGACCCGGCCGTCATCGCCCAGGCCAAGATCGACGGCATCCCCGACAACTGGATGGAAGCGGCGCGCAACAGCCCGGTGTACAAGATGGCCGTCGATTGGAAGATCGCCCTGCCGCTGCACCCCGAGTACCGCACCCTGCCCATGGTTTGGTACGTGCCGCCGCTCTCGCCCATCCAGTCGGCGGCCAACGCCGGCCACCTGGGCGTGAACGGCGAGATCCCCGACGTGGCGCAGCTGCGCATTCCCGTGCAGTACCTGGCCAACCTGCTCACCGCCGGCGACACCGGCCCGGTGGTGCGCGCCCTGGAGCGGATGCTGGCCATGCGCGCCTACCAGCGCGGCGTGCACGTCGATCAGGTGGAAAAACTCGACCTGCTCAAGCAGGTGGGCCTGTCCAAGCACGA
>JAJTBK010000202.1 GCA_021286965.1 Comamonadaceae bacterium
GTTTGGGGGTGGGGGGGGGGGGGGGGGGGGTGTTCGTCATGGTGCAAGTCTCCACGCAGCCAGAAGGTGGTATCGCGAGCCTGCCATTGTGGCGCAAAGCGGTGAAATTTGTTTTCACATCACAAAACAAACCATGCTTGCACGCTCCGCCGCCGGCCCCCGAGCTGGTACAAAAAAAGAAAGAAAACAGCCTCAACCGCTTATCCAGACAGCGTAAGAAGCTCCCAAAAAAGGAGCAAACACCATGCCGCTTGCGCCAGTGTCACAAGCCTGCACACCACTGGCCCAATCTGGAACACCCGGCGCCATGGCCTGCAACACCGCACCCCGTGCCGCGCCCTTTTCAGCGCCTGCCCCCTGTGCGCCAGGGCTGGCACGAAGCTTGATTACTCCTTGCCCAGCCAGCCCCACCGGCCCCGGCACCACCCTCAAGGAGACTTCCATGGACATGTTTGAACTCAAGCGCTTCAACCTCGACATCGCCTACCCCTACAAGCAGCAGTACGACAACTTCATCGGCGGCAAGTGGGTGGCACCGCTGGCGGGGCGCTATTTCGACAACGTCTCGCCCATCACCGGCAAGGCGTTCTGCAAGGTGGCCCAGTCCGACGCCAACGACGTGAACCTGGCCCTGGACGCCGCCCATGCCGCGCAGGACAAGTGGGCCCACACCTCGGTGACGGAGCGCGCCAACATCCTGCTGAAGATCGCCGACCGCATGGAGCAGAACCTGGAGCTGCTGGCGATCGCCGAGACCATCGACAACGGCAAGCCGCTGCGCGAGACCATGGCGGCCGACATTCCGCTGGCCATCGACCACTTCCGCTACTTCGCGGGCTGCATCCGCGCGCAGGAAGGCGGCATCTCCGAGATCGACGCCAGCACCGTGGCCTACCACTTCCACGAGCCCATCGGCGTGGTCGGGCAGATCATTCCGTGGAACTTCCCGCTGCTCATGGCTTCGTGGAAGCTGCCGCCCGCGCTGGCCGCCGGCTGCTGCGTGGTGATGAAGCCCGCCGAGCAGACGCCCGCCTCGATCATGGTGCTGATGGAGCTGATCGCCGACCTGCTGCCGCCCGGCGTGGTCAACGTGGTCAACGGCTTCGGCAAGGAAGCGGGCGAGGCGCTGGCCACCAGCAAGCGCATCACGAAGATCGCCTTCACCGGCTCCACGGCCGTGGGCCAGCGCATCCTGCACGCCGCCGCCGACAACCTGATCCCCTCCACGGTGGAGCTGGGCGGCAAGAGCCCGAACATCTTCTTCGCCGACGTGATGGACGCCGACGACGAGTTCCTCGACAAGGTGATGGAGGGCTTCTCCATGTTCGCGCTGAACCAGGGCGAGGTCTGCACCTGCCCCTCGCGCATCCTGATCCAGGAGTCGATCTACGACCGCTTCATCGAGCGCGCCGTCAAGCGCGTGCAGTCGATGAAACAGGGCCACCCGCTGGACAAGAGCACCATGGTCGGCGCGCAGGTGTCGCAGGCGCAGCTCGAACGCATCCTGGGCTACATCGACGTCGGCCGCCAGGAGGGCGCGCAGTGCCTCACGGGCGGCGAGCGCAACCGCCAGGGCGGCGACATCGACGACGGCTTCTTCATCAAGCCCACGCTGCTGTTCGGCCAGAACGACATGCGCGTGTTCCAGGAAGAAATCTTCGGCCCCGTGGCCTCGGTCACCACCTTCAAGACCATGGAGGACGCGATCCGCATCGCCAACGACAGCGAGTACGGCCTGGGCGCCGGCGTGTGGAGCCGCAACGGCACCACGGCCTACCAGATGGGCCGCGCCGTCAAGGCCGGGCGCGTGTGGACCAACTGCTACCACCTGTACCCGGCGCACGCGGCTTTCGGTGGCTACAAGAAGTCGGGCATCGGGCGCGAGAACCACAAGTCGGCGCTGTCCAACTACCAGCAGACCAAGAA
>JAJTBK010000205.1 GCA_021286965.1 Comamonadaceae bacterium
TGACAAAACCGCCTGGCAAGACTGGTACGGCGACAAGCAGCGCGCCCGCTGCGTCCACTCCGGCGCGCTCGACGGCCTGGCCCACGCGCAGGCTGTGGATCAGGTGGCCGCGCTGCTCGCGGCCAAGGGCCTGGGCGAGAAGAAAACCACCTGGCGCCTGCGCGACTGGGGCATCTCGCGCCAGCGGTACTGGGGCACGCCGATCCCGATCATCCACTGCGCCGACTGCGGCGCCCAGCCCGTGCCGGAAAAAGACCTGCCCGTGGTGCTGCCGCAAGACCTGGTGCCGGACGGCTCGGGCAACCCGCTGGTCAAATCCGAGGCTTTCCACGCCGGCGTCACCTGCCCCTGCTGCGGCAAGCCGGCGCGGCGCGAAACCGACACCATGGACACCTTCGTCGATTCGTCCTGGTACTTCCTGCGCTACTGCGACCCGCAGAACCGCGAACAGATGGTGGCGGGCGGCGCGGCCTACTGGATGCGTGATGGCGGCATGGACCAGTACATCGGCGGCATCGAGCACGCCATCCTGCACCTGCTGTACGCGCGCTTCTGGACCAAGGTCATGCGTGATTTGGGGTTGCTGCAGGCCGACGAGCCCTTCAAGCGCCTGCTCACGCAGGGCATGGTCTTGAACCACATCTACAGCCGCCGTACGGCCAAGGGCGCCAAGGATTACTTCTGGCCGCACGACGTCGAGCATGTGCTGGACGATGCCGGCAAGATCGTTGGCGCGCAGTTGAAAAACCCGGCGGAAAGCGGCGACGGCCTGCTCCCCGTGGGCACGGCCATCGACTACGAGGGCGTGGGCACCATGTCCAAGTCCAAGAACAACGGCGTCGATCCGCAGCAGCTGATTGAAAAATACGGCGCCGACACCGCGCGCCTGTACACCATGTTCACCGCCCCGCCCGAGGCCACGCTGGAGTGGAACGACGCGGCGGTGGAGGGCAGCTACCGCTTCCTGCGCCGCGTCTGGAACTACGCCCACCGCTTGAGCGGCATGGACCAGGAGGCCGCCAACGCCAGCGTGGCCGGCTGCGCCCGCCTGCAGGACGTGCAGTTCGACAAGCCGGCCCAGGCCCTGCGCCGCGAGATCCACAGCGTGCTCAAGCAGGTCGAGTACGACTACCAGCGGATGCAATACAACACCGTGGTCTCGGGGGCCATGAAGATGCTCAACGCCCTGGAGGACTTCAAGGCGCAAGAGGGCGCGGGCGCCGCCGTGGCGCAGGTCGAGGGCCTGGGCATTTTGCTGCGCGTGCTCTACCCGGCGACGCCGCACATCGCGCACGCGCTCTGGAGCGCATTGGGCTACGCCACGCACCTGGGCGAGCTGCTCGACGCCCCCTGGCCGCAGGTCGATCCGGCGGCGCTGGTGCAAGACGAGATCGAGCTCATGCTGCAAGTGGGCGGCAAGCTGCGCGGCTCCATCCACGTGCCGGCCAGCGCCGACAAGGCCGAGATCGAGCGCCTGGCGATCGCCAGCGAGGCGTTCCAGAAGTTCGCCCCCGGCGCCCAGCCGAAGAAGGTCATCGTCGTGCCCGGCCGCCTGGTCAACCTGGTGCTGTAAGCCATGCACAAGCGCAGCCTGCTCCTGGCCCTGGCCAGCGCGCCGCTCCTGGGCGCCTGCGGTTTTCGCCTGCGCGGCGTGCCGCAGTTCGCCTTTGGCTCGCTCTACATCGCAGCGCCGGCATCCTCGCCCGTGGCACGCGAGCTCACGCGCACTCTGCAGGGCAGCGGCGGCACCCTGCGCGTGACGCGCGAGGCCGCCGAGATGAACCAGGTGCAGGCGGTGTTCGAGCTGCTGTCGGAGCAGCAAGAGCGCGCCGTCGTCGCCCTCAACAGCGCCGGCCAGGTGCGCGAGCTGCAGCTGCGCCTGCGCATCCGCTTTCGCCTGCGCGACCCGCAGGGCGACGAGATCATCGCCCCGACCGAGCTGCTGCAAACGCGCGACGTCAGCTACAACGAAACCGTGGCCCTGGCCAAGGAGGCGGAAGAGGCGCTGCTCATGCGCAACATGCAGACCGACCTGGTGCAGCAGCTCATGCGCCGCCTGGCAGCAGCCCGTCCGGCGCGCTGATGCTATGAAAAATATAGCTGCTCGCGCTTGTCTGGTAAGCGCTGGAGGCCAATTTTTATGCACATCGCACTGAACCAGCTCGGCGCCCATCTGGGCAAGGGCCTGCAGCCGCTGTACGTGCTGCACGGCGACGAGCCGCTGCTGCAGCAGGAGGCGCTGGACGCCATCCGCGCCGCCGCACGCGCCCAGGGCTACAGCGAGCGCAGCAGCTTCACCGTCGCCGGCGCGCATTTCGACTGGAGTGCGGTGCTCGCTGCGGGCGGCTCGCTGAGCCTGTTTGCCGAGCGCCAGATCGTCGAGATCCGCCTGCCCTCGGGCAAGCCCGGCAAGGACGGCATTCCTGCCCTGCAGCAGCTGGCGCAGGCCGCGCGCGGCAACGACAGCACGCTGACCCTGGTGCTGCTGCCGCGCCTGGACAAGGCGGCCAAGACCAGCGCCTGGTTCACGGCGCTCGAAAGTGCGGGCGTGGCGCTGCAGATCGACCCGGTCGAGCGCGGCATGTTGCCCGCCTGGATCGCGCAGCGCCTGGCGGCGCAGGGCCAGCGTGTGGCGGCGGGCGAGGAAGGTCAGCGCACGCTGCAGTTCTTTGCCGACCGCGTCGAAGGCAACCTGCTGGCGGCGCACCAGGAAATCCAGAAGCTGGCGCTGCTCTACCCGCAGGGCGAGCTCGCGCCGGCGCAGGTCGAGGCGGCGGTGCTCAATGTGGCGCGCTACGACGTCTTCAAGCTCAGCGAGGCCGTGCTCGCCGGCCAGGTGCTGCGCGCGCAGCGGATGCTCGACGGCCTGCAGGCCGAGGGCGAGGCCGAGGTGCTGGTGCACTGGGCGCTGGCCGAGGACATCCGCGCCTTGAAGCGCGTGAAAGACGCCCTCAACGCCGGCAAACCCCTGCCGCTGGCGCTGCGCGAGAACCGCATCTGGGGCGCCAAGGAGCGCCTGTTCGAGCGCGTGCTGCCGCGCCTGCAGGACGCCCAGGCAGCGCGCCTGCTGCAGTCGGCGCACCTGGTGGACGGCATCGTCAAGGGCCTGAAGGTGCCCGACTGGCCGCAGGACGGCTGGCAGGCGCTCTCGCGCCTGGCTCTGCAGCTGGCGCGCGTCTGCGCTACCTGACCCCAGGGGCGGAACTGGGCCACAATCCGCGCCATGAACGCCCCTGACATCGCCCTTTCCATGCAGCAGCTCGGCCAGCAGGCAAAAACGGCTTCGGCCCTGATGGCGCGCGCGCCAGCTGCTATCAAAAACAAAGCACTCCTGGCATTGGCCGCGCTCTTGCGCCAGGAATTGGCGCCGCTGCAGGCGGCGAACGCGCAAGACCTGGAGCGTGCACGCGCCGCCGGGCTCGATGGCCCCATGCTCGATCGCTTGAAGCTCACGCCCGCCGTGCTCGAAACCTGCGCCCAGGGCTGCGAGCAGCTTGCCGCCATGCCGGACGTGATCGGCGAAATCATCGGCCTGCAGCAGCAGCCCAGCGGCATCCGCGTGGGGCAGATGCGCGTGCCCATTGGCGTCTTCGGCATGATTTTCGAGAGCCGGCCCAACGTCACCATCGAGGCCGCCAGCCTGTCGATCAAGAGCGGCAACGCCTGCATTTTGCGCGGCGGCTCCGAGGCGATCGAGTCGAACAAGGCGCTGGCGCTGCTGGTGGTGCAGGCGCTGCAAAGCGCGGGCCTGCCCGCGCATGGCGTGCAGCTGGTGCCCACCACCGACCGCGCCGCCGTCGGCCACCTGATTGCCATGCCGCAGTACGTGGACGTCATCATTCCGCGCGGCGGCAAGGGGCTGATCGAGCGCATCAGCGCCGAGGCCAAGGTGCCCGTCATCAAGCACCTGGACGGCAACTGCCACACCTACGTG
>JAJTBK010000217.1 GCA_021286965.1 Comamonadaceae bacterium
CCGCCGGTGGCGGGCGGGGTGCTGTTCCTGGAAGCCGTGGCTGAGCACCCCTACCGCATCGAGCGGATGCTGACCCAGCTCTTGTACGCCGGCATTCTTGGGCGGCAAAAAGCCATCGTCCTGGGGCAGTTCACCGACTACCAGCTGTCGGGGCACGACAAGGGCTTCAAGCTCGCCAGCGTGGTCGATTGGCTGCGCAGCCGCCTTGCCGTGCCAGTGGTTTGCGGCCTGCCGTTTGGCCATGTGCCGACCAAGGTGCTGCTGCCGGTGGGCGCGCGGGTGTCGCTCTCGGTCGAGGGGCGCGATGCGCTGATTTATTGGGGACACATTTAAAAATCGCGTGTTTTCAGTAAAAACCCCTGGCTGAGAGCTTGTTCTAACCGCACCGCCAGGGCGTTTGTGGGCCGCGATTGCTGCAATACTGGGTTTTTCTTCGTATCCAGTAAAACCACATGGCGACTCGGGGCTCTTCATCGGAATTTCGTATCTTGGCGCTCAGCGGCGGCGGCTATCTGGGGCTGTACGCCGCCGTCGTGCTGGCCGACCTGGAGGCGCGCGTGGGCGAGCCGCTGGGGCGGCGCTTTGACCTCATCGCCGGCACCTCGGTCGGCGGCCTGCTGGCCATGGCGCTGGCGTTTGAAGTGCCGATGCGCGAGCTGGTCAAGCTCTTTCTGGAGCGTGGCGAAGAGGTGTTTTCCTCGCGCCGCCTGCCCAGTGGCGCCGTCTCGCGCCTGCTCGATCTGTCGCGCTCGGTCATGGGCCCGAAGTACACCGGCGAGGCGCTGCGCAAGGAGCTGACGCGCTACTTCGGCAAGTGCACCCTGGGCGATGCGCTGCACGCCGTCGTCGTGCCGGCGGTGGACGTGACGCGCAGCGTCACCAAGGTGTTCAAGACGCCGCACGCCCAGGCTTCGCTCGGCGACGCGGCCTACAGCGCCGTGGACGTGACGCTGGCGACCTGCGCGGCGCCGGCGTTTTTCCCCAGCGTCTATGTCGGCGACAAGCTGTACGCCGACGGCGGCCTGTTTGCCGTCGCCCCGGACCAGGTGGCGCTGCACGAGGCCGAGCACTTCATGGGCGCCAAGCCGGCACGGGTGCGGATGCTTTCGGTGGGCACGGCCGCCATGGGCTACCAGCCGGCGGATAAGCCCGAGGCCGACGTCGGCGCCGTCGGCTGGCTGTCCGAGGGGCGCCTGATCATGACCATGCTGGCGGCGCAGCAACAGCACGTGCAGGCCATCATGGAAGACCGGCTGGAGGAGCGCTATATGCGCCTCGATGCCCACTGGCCGGCGCAGGCCGGCCTGGGCATCGACGTCGCCACCAAGCAGGCGGCGCAAACCCTCATCGCCCTGGGGCACGGCACGCTGCAGACGCTCGACGAGGCGCGCCTGGCGAAGTTTCTTTAACTTTTACGCCATCGTCATCAACTGCGCATTGCCGCCGGCAGCGGCGGTGTTGGTGCTGATCGATTGCTCGTGGCACAGCGCCGCCTGGTCGTAGCCCAGGCCGGCGCGCAGTTCGTCGCTGCTGCGGCTGTCGATGCGCACCAGGGCGCCGGCGCGCTGCGCCAGCGTCTGGCCGACGTGCTGCAGCGCATCGCCATCACCCTCGAACAGGAGTGCCGCCACGGGTTGTCCGGCGTCGGCCAGGGCCGCCATCTCGGCGCTGTGCAGCCAGGCTACGCCGGCATCGCCGGCGCTGGCGCGCAGGGCTTGCCACAGTTCGGCGCAGGCGCTCTCACCGGCGGGCAGCACCACGTGGCAGGGGTTGCCGCTGGCCAGGGCGGCGGCCACTTGATAAACCAGGCCCAGGGCGCTGCGCGGCAGGGCCCAGACGGGGCCGCGTGGCAGCAGGCGGTAGCGGTTGGCCTCGCCCGTGGGGCCGGGCAGCAGCCAGCTCGCGCCCAGGCGGCTGGCGGTCAGGGCCTGGTCGCAGGCGGTGCGTGCGAGCTGCTGCTCGGCGGCGGACAGGGGCAAGGGCAGGGTGCGCAGCTGCTGCAGCAGCACCAGGCTGGGCTGGGGTGCGCTGGCTTCGGCGCGCGGCAGCGGCGCCAGGGCGGCATTCGGGCTGCCCTGCACCAGGCGGTGCAGGTACAGCGGCCCGCCGGCCTTGGGGCCGGTGCCCGACAGGCCCATGCCGCCAAAGGGCTGCACGCCGACGACGGCGCCGATGACGTTGCGGTTGACGTAGATGTTGCCGGCGTGGATGCGCTCGCTCAGGTGCGCAATGGTTTCGTCGATGCGGCTGTGGATACCAAACGTCAGGCCGTAGCCGGTGGCGTTGATGTCCTCCAGCAGCTGCCCGAGGGCCTCGCGGCGGTAGCGCACCACATGCAAAACGGGGCCGAAAACCTCACGGGTCAAGCGTGAGATGCTATCAATTTCGATGATGGCGGGGGCGACGTAATGGCCGTGCAGGGCGCTGCCGGTGCCCGCCTGTACGCGCGTGACGCTCTGGCCGGCGGCTTGCAGGCGTTCGATGTGGGCCTCGATCTGCGCGCGTGCGCCTTCATCGATCACGGGGCCGACGTCGGTGGCGAGCTGGTCCGGGTTGCCCAGGCGCCATTCCTGTAGGGCCTCGCGCAGCATGGTGAGCTGGCGCTCGGCCACGTCTTCCTGCAGGCACAGCAGGCGCAGTGCCGAGCAGCGCTGGCCGGCCGAGTCGAAGGCCGAGGCCAGCACGTCGGCCACCACCTGCTCGGCCAGGGCCGAGGAATCGACCACCATGGCGTTCTGGCCGCCGGTTTCCGCGATCAGCGGAATCGGGTGCCCGTTGGCGGACAGGCGGCTGGCAAGCTGGCGCGCGATCAGGCGTGCGACCTCGGTCGAGCCGGTGAACATCACCCCGGCCACCTGCGGCTGCGCCACCAGGGCTGCGCCCACGGTTTCGCCCTGGCCGGGCAGCAGCTGCAGCACGTCCTGCGGCACGCCGGCCTCGTGCAGCAGGGCCACCATGGCGGCGGCGGTGAGCGGTGTTTGCTCGGCCGGCTTGGCCAGCACGGCGTTGCCGGCGGCCAGGGCGGCGGCCACCTGGCCACAGAAGATGGCAAGCGGGAAGTTCCAGGGGCTAATCGCCAGCACCACGCCCAGCGGGCGTTCTCTGGCGTTGTCGAACTGTGCTGCCACCTGCGCGCCGTAGTAGCGCAAAAAGTCCACCGCCTCGCGGATTTCGCCCACCGCGTTGGCCAGGGTTTTGCCGGCTTCGCGCACGATCAGGCCCATGAGGGGCTGGCTGCGCTGCTCCAGCAGGTCGGCGGCGCGCGCCAGCACGTCGGCGCGCGCGGCTGGCGGCGTGCCGGCCCAGATGGGCGCGGCCTGGGCGGCGCGTTCGGCGGCGGCCTGCACCTCGGCGGCGCTGGCTTCGCGCACCCAGCCGACGGTGTCGCTGAGCAGGGCCGGGTTGGCCAGGCGCTGCCAGCCTTCGGCCTGCGCCGGCTGCTCGGGCAGGGCGCTGCCACTGGCGGCGGCCAGATAGGTGTCGCGCGTGCTGTGCAGCAAGGCGGCGGCGAGCGAGGCGAGCTGCTGCTCGTGCGCGAGGTTCAGGCCGCGCGAGTTGCTGCGCGCTTGCGTGCCCAGGCTGGCGAACAGATCCTGCGGCAGGGCAATGCGCGGGTGCGGCGCGCCCAGGCGGCCTTCTTGCTGGGCGATGTGCAGGGCCTCGTCCACCGGGTCGGCCACCAGCTCGGCCACGGGCACGCTGGCGTCGCCGATGCGGTTGACGAACGAGGTGTTGGCGCCGTTTTCCAGGAGGCGGCGCACCAGGTAGGCGAGCAGTGTCTCGTGGCTGCCCACGGGGGCGTAGATGCGGCAGGGGCGCGCGAGCTTGCCGTCGGCCGCAGCGCCGGTGACCTGGGCGTACAGCGGCTCGCCCATGCCGTGCAGGCACTGGAATTCGTACTGGCCGCTGTAGTAGCTGCCGCCGACGTTGGCGGCCAGCTGGTAGATGCTGGCCAGGGTTTGCGCGTTGTGCGTGGCAAATTGCGGGTAGATGGCCTCGGGCGCTTCGAGCAGCTTGCGCGCGCAGGCGAGGTAGCTGACGTCGGTGTAGACCTTGCGCGTATAGACCGGGTAGCCGGCCAGGCCGTCCAATTGCGCGCGCTTGATCTCGCTGTCCCAGTAGGCGCCCTTGACCAGGCGCACCATCAGGCGGCGGCGGCTGCGCCGTGCCAGATCGACGAGGTAGTCAATGACCTGCGGGCAGCGCTTTTGGTAGGCCTGGACGACGAAGCCGATGCCGTTCCAGCCGCGCAGCGTGGGTGCGGCGCACAGGGCTTCGAGCAGGTCGAGCGAGAGTTCGAGCCGGTCGGCCTCCTCGGCGTCGATGTTCATGCCGATGTCGTACTGCTTGGCCAGCTGCGCCAGGTGCAGCACGCGCGGCAGCAGCTCGCCCATGACGCGCTCGTACTGCGCGCGCGAGTAGCGCGGGTGCAGCGCCGAGAGCTTGATGGAGATGCCCGGGCCTTCAAAAATGCCGCGCCCGGCAGACGCCGCGCCGATGGCGTGGATGGCCTGCTCGTAGGCTTGCAGGTAGCGCTGCGCGTCCTGCTCGGTGGCGGCGGCCTCGCCCAGCATGTCGTAGCTGTAGCGAAAGCCCTGCGCCTCGTACTTGCGGCTGTTGGCCAGGGCCTCGGCAATGTGCTGGCCGGTGACGAACTGCTCGCCCATGAGCTTCATAGCGCGGTGCACGCCCTGGCGAATGAGCGGCTCGCCGCCCTTGCCGATGACGCGCGTGAGCGCCGTGGACAGGCTTTTTTCGCTGCTGGTGCTGGTGAGCTTGCCGGTGAGCACCAGGCCCCAGGCGGCGGCGTTGACGAAGAGCGAGGGCGAACGGCCGACGTGCGACTTCCAGTCGCCCCGGCTGATCTTGTCGCGGATGAGTGCGTCGCGCGTCGCCTTGTCGGGGATGCGCAGGAGGGCTTCTGCCAGGCACATCAGCGCCACGCCTTCCTGGCTGGAGAGGGAAAACTCCTGCACCAGCGCGGCCACGCCGCTGGCCACGGGCGCATCGCGCAGGCCCTGCACCAGGCGGCTGGCGAGCTCGCGCACCTTTTCGGCCTGCTCGGCATCCTGCGTGCGCGCCAGTGGCAGCAGCGCTGGCAGGCATTCGGTCTCGGGCCGGTGCCAGCCGGCGGTGATGGCCGCGCGCAGCGGCGTCTGCGGCAAAATCGACTGGGCAAACTCCAGGAACGGCTGCACCTCGGTGCTGGCGGGGACGCTGGCGGGCTCGCTGGCCTCGTCCTCCTGGCCCCCGCCCAGGGGCAGCAGGCGGATGGTGCTGGCGCCACGTTCGAGCGCGTCGATGTACTGCAGCACCGCCTGTTTGATGAGCCAGTGCGGGGTGCGGCCCAGGTTCTGGGCGCTGTGGCGGATGCGCTCGCGCAGGGCGTCATCGACTTTGATGCCAATCGTGGTGGACATGGGGAAAATCCTCGCTCAGGAGAAGGTGCAACCAAATATGACTCGAATGTCGCAGAGGTTGCACCTTTCTGAAAACAGGGTAAACCCTGGAGCTTGGCGGCGGTGGCTGCCCCAGGGCCGGCAGCGCCCAGGGCGCTGCCCTACACTTGCATTTTTCTGCCCGCAAAGGAACGTTCGATGCGCCATGCCTCCGTCATCGTTTTTGCCGATATCGCTGGCAGCACCGCCCTGTATGAGGTGTTGGGCAACGAGCGCGCGGCGGAGGCGGTGACGCTGGTGGTGGGCGCCATGGCGCGCAGCATCGAGGCCGGTGGCGGGCGTGTCGTCAAAACCCTGGGCGACGGTGTGCTGGCGGTGTTTGCCGATGGTGCCCCGGCGCGCAGCGCCAC
>JAJTBK010000218.1 GCA_021286965.1 Comamonadaceae bacterium
TCGTGCTGGCCACGGCGCTGGCCGCGCTGCTGCTGATGGCCGGCCTGTCGCTGCTGCAGGAGCGCCGCCTGATCGTGCAGGCGCGCCAGGACACCCTGGCCACCGCCGTGCAGGCTGCGCACAGCATCGTCATGGCCTACAAGGAGCGTGCCGACAGCGGCGCCCTGCCCCTGGCCGAGGCGCAAAAGGCGGCCAAGGAGGCGGTGCGCCTGGCCCGCTACGGCGGCGCCGATGGCAAGGGCGAGTATTTCTACATCTGGACCCTGGCCTCCCAGGGCGTGATGCACCCCATCAAGCCCGAGTGGGAGGGCCAGGACATGAGCGGCAAGCTCAAGGACGGCGAGGGCCAGGACCTGCTGGCCCAGATCACCAGTGCCCTGCAGCGCAGCAGTGACGGCCGCGCCTTCGTCTCGGCACAGTTCCAGCGCCCCGGCCAGCAGGCCCTGGTGCCCAAGCTGCAGTACGCCGTGCGCGTCGATGGCTGGAACTGGTTCGTCGGCTCGGGCCTGTACATGGACGACGTGGACGCCGCCGTGCGCCAGGCCCTGCTGGCCGACCTGGCGATCGTGCTCGTCGTCACGCTGCTGGTGGGCGCCGTGGGCTGGGTGGTGTTTCGCTCCGTCGTCGGGCAGATTGGCGGCGAGCCGGCGCAGGCGCTGGCCGTCATGGCCGAGGTCGCGCAGGGCAACCTCGACGCCCCCATTCCCACCGCCGCGCCCGACTCGCTGCTGGGCGGGCTGGCGCACATGGTCGAATCCCTGCGCCGCCTGGTGACGCAGGTGCGCAGCGCCTCCGACAGCATCGCCACCGCTGCGCACCAGATCGCCCAGGGCAACACCGACCTGGCGCAGCGCACCGAGGACACCGCCAGCAACCTGCAGGCCACGGCCAGCAGCATGGAGGAAATCTCCAGCACCGTGCGCCACACCTCGGAATCGGCGCACACCGCGAACCAGCTCGCCGGCAGCGCCGCCGAAGTGGCAGCGCGCGGCGGCCAGGTGGTGGCGCAGGTGGTGGACACCATGCAGGACATCCACGCCAGCAGCAGCAAAATCAGCGACATCATCGGCGTCATCGACTCCATCGCCTTCCAGACCAACATCCTGGCGCTGAACGCAGCGGTCGAGGCGGCGCGCGCCGGCGAGCAGGGGCGCGGCTTTGCCGTCGTCGCCGCCGAGGTGCGCAACCTGGCGCAACGCAGCGCGCAGGCAGCGCGCGAGATCAAGGAGCTGATCCAGACCTCGGTCGGCAAGGTCGAATCGGGTAGCCAGCTGGTGGGCCACGCCGGCAGCACGATGGACGATATCGTCGCCAGCGTGCAGCGCGTCTCGGACATCATCGGCGAGATCCGCAGCGCCACCGCCGAGCAAAGCCAGGGCATTGCCAGCGTCAGCCAGACCATGGGCCAGCTCGACCAGATGACGCAGCAAAACTCGGCCCTGGTGGAAGAATCCACCGCCGCTGCCGACAGCCTGCGCGAGCAGGCCGTGCGCCTGACCGAGGTGGTGGCGCAGTTTCGCGTCCAAGGCAGCGCCGAATTCAGCCGCACGCTGCACCGCCCGGCAACGCGTCCACCCGCCGCCCGCACCCCGGCGCCAGCGCTGAAAAAGGCCCCGCTCCCCCCGGTGGCCAAGAAGCCTGCCACCCCGGCCCTGCCGGCGAGCGCCCCCCGGCCCGCGCCGGCCAACAGTGACGACTGGGAGTCGTTCTAAAAAAAACCGCCGGTCATGCCGGCGGTTTTTTTAATGCGGGAAAAACTCAGTCCGCCTGCTTGCGCAGAAAGGCCGGGATTTCCAGGTCATCCATGCCGCCCGAGGCCAGGGCATCGACCTTGGCGGCAGCCTGGTTGCGGTTGCTGCGCCAGACGCTGGGCACCTGCATCCCGGCGTAGTCGCTGCCGGCGGCGCCGCCGGTGATGGAGCCGGTGATGCCGCTGGCGCTGCCCATGGTGGGCGCGGCGCCGCCGGCCATGGGCATGGCGTAGGCAACGTTGTCGGTGCCGGTGCGCAGCGCGCCCTGCACCACCTGCATCGACTGGCGGCGCACGTTCGGGCGCGACAGGCCGGTGGCAACGACGGTGACGCGGATCTCGTCGCCCAGGGTGTCGTCGTAGGCGGCGCCGTAGATCACGTGCGCATCGGGTGCGGCGTAGGCGTTGACGGTGCTCATCGCCTGGCCCGATTCGGCCATCTTCAGGCTGCCCTTGGCGGCGGTGACGAGCACCAGCACGCCCTTGGCACCGGAGAGGTCGATGCCTTCGAGCAGCGGGCAGGCAATGGCCTGCTCGGCGGCGATGCGCGCGCGATCCGGGCCGCTGGCGGTGGCCGTGCCCATCATGGCGCGGCCGGGCTCGCCCATGACGGTGCGCACGTCTTCAAAGTCCACGTTCACCAGGCCGTAGTCGTTGATGATTTCGGCAATGCCGCCAACGGCGTTTTTCAGCACATCGTTGGCCTGGGCGAAGGCTTCTTCCTGGGTGATGTCGTTGCCCAGCACCTCGATCAGCTTTTCGTTGAGCACCACGATCAGCGAGTCCACGTTGGCTTCCAGTTCGGCCAGGCCATCGTCCGCATTCTTCATGCGGCGACCACCTTCCCAGTCGAAAGGCTTGGTGACCACGCCCACGGTGAGGATGCCCATCTCCTTGGCTACGC
>JAJTBK010000222.1 GCA_021286965.1 Comamonadaceae bacterium
CCGCCGGTGACCACGCCACCTGTGACGACTCCACCCGTGACGACTCCACCCGTGACGACTCCACCCGTGACGACTCCACCCGTGACGACTCCGCCTGTGACGACTCCGCCTGTCACCACGCCACCCGTCACCACGCCACCGGTGACCCCTCCGCCCGTCACCACGCCACCCATCACGACACCGCCGGTGACCCCGCCACCCCTGACCCCGGCGCAGAAGTACCCCGAGCCCGTCGGCGCCAAGTACCAGGTGCCCGATGCCCGGGCGTTTTACGACAAGGACAAGACCGGCGCCCCGCGCGCCGTGCGCAACGACCTTGGCGGCACGCTGCCAGGCATGGTGCAGTTTGTGCAAAGCCATAGCGTCGATCCCTCGGGCAACGAGGCCAAGGAAATGCCGCGCCTGACGATGCAGCGCGAGGCCCTGCTGCTGATCACGCCCGACCCGGCACTGCAAGACGTGGACGACCTCCAGGTCAACGTCACCGTCAACGGCCAAAGCAAGGGCACGCTGGCCCTGAAGCACCCGAACCTGATACCGCGCTCGGACTACTCCAACCGCGACGGCCGCCCGGACTACGTTTACTCGCTGCGCACCTGGTCGGTGGTGCTGCCCTGGGACTCGATGGTGCCGGGCCTGGAACTGCGCGTGAGCGACAGCAAGAACCGCACAGGCACGCTGGCGGCCAATGCCATCGATTTCTCGGGTGCGGGCGAATTGGTGCTGCACAGCGTGCGCCTGGGGATGCTGACCGACCCGCCCAACGGTAACCACCGCTTCCTCACCAACACCATCGACGCCGCCACCGACTACCTGCAAACCATTCCGGCGGCGCGCATCACAGCGGCGTACTACGAGAACGTCAAACTCTCCAAGGTCATCGTCGCCTCGGGCGTGATCTACGACACCCAAAGCGCCACCAACGGCGACGTCTACAGCGGCGACATGCGCGAGAACACCGGCAAATCGACCTTCAGCGTCGGCATCAACCTGGCCAACTGGGGCGTGACCAGTGCTGGCATGGCCTCCCAGTCGCAGCCCCAGGTGACGCAGGCGGCCGTCATACACCACGCGCGCGGCATGTACGCCAACGGCGCGCAAACGCACGGCCTCTCGGGCGGCAACGGCATCCTGACGCTGATCGACAGCGTCGGCAACGAGTTCAGCCATGAGATCGGCCACCACTACGGCCTGGGCCACTACCCCGGCGCCGTCACGGTCGATGGCGTGACCAACTACTTCTGGTCGGTACACCACCACGACAGCGGCTGGGGCTACATCGCCTACCGCAAGCGGATGCGCGCCAACATCAACTGGCAGGCCAGCAAGACCTACGGCCCCAACGGGATGCCGGTGCTCGACGACACCTACGCCTTCAACAAGGATGCCATGGCCGGCGGCAACCACGCCAGCGCCCTGTCCAACTACACCCAGTACACCGGCTACAGCACCAAGCAGAAGATCCAGCCGGCGTTTGACCGCGCCGCCGTGTACGCGCCCGACGCGCCCACCGGCTACCGCAAGTGGAACGCCAGCACGCGCGCCATGGAGGACGTCAGCCCGGCGATCCCAAACCAAAGCGACGTTTGGTACAACAGCGCCAGCGGCAAGTTCCTCAAGCCCCGGCGCTTTGGCGTGCCGGTGGTCACCCTGCTCGGCGGCTACGACCCGACGAACAACACCGCCCTCATCTACCCGGCGCTGCGCAGCAACTGGGGCAACGTCTTTACCCTGCCCACGCAGGCCGTGAGCACCACCGAGCCGCGCCAGTGCTGGCTGCAGGTCGATTTCACCACCCAGCCCAGCCAGCGCATTGCCGTGGCCGGCAAGCGGCTGCAAAGCGGCTCGATCAACAAGCTGCACGTCAACCTCGCGCAAGACGAGCAGCCGCGCCGCGCCGAGCTCAAGTGCCAGACGCCGGGCCAGGCCGAGGAGTCGCTGTACGTGCTCGACATCCCGACCAACCAGCCCGCCATGACCGCCCCGGTGGTGGTGGGCAAGGAGCAGGGCTACAGCGCGCTGCGCGCCGCCGAGTTGCCGCAGCTCGACAGCGCCCTGCAGGCGCTGGCGGGCAAGGCCGTGCCGGTGCTCCCGGCCAGCGCCCAGGTGCAGCTGGCGAGCTGGGGCGACGACACCCAGGGCCTGTCGGCCGCCGCGCAAACCCAGCTCGCCCGCTACCAGCAGCAGCAAAGCAATGCCCAGCGCCTGAACCGCTGGATGGACACCTACGCCAGCGCCCTCGACCAGGGCCTGAGCGATGCGCAGACCGCACTGCTGGACTTCGTGCAAACCCTGGGCCTGTACCGCACCCCGCTGATCCCCGCCGGCCAGACCATGAAAATGGCGAACGGCAACTGCATCCAGAAAACCGGCGACAGCGGCGTGCGCATTGCCGGCAAGAGCCTGTGCAGCGGCGACATCAATGAGCAGTGGATCCTCGACAGCCGGGGCGCCATCCGCAGCCGCGCCAACATGGATCTGTGCCTGACCGACCAGGGTGGCAGCAACGCCGTCAAGCTCGCGCGCTGCGACACCAGCAACGACGCCCAGGCCTGGAACACCAGCACCGCCAACCGCTACAGCCGTAGCGGGCGTTGCCTGGATCTGAACCAGGGCTTTTTGACGAACTACATCGGCACGCTCATCACCTACACCTGCTCGGGCGGCGCCAACCAGTTCTGGGCCGGCCTGGTGATGAGCGACAACCCGCTGCTGTTCCTGGTCGGCGGCGCGCACCTGCAGCGCCTGGAGAGCGCCGCCGCCAACGCCAAACCCAGCACCAGCGTGGCCGCGCAGCGCCAGCGCTGATTCCACCAGGCAGCGATAAAAAACCCCGGCCCTGCTCTCTGCAGGGCCGGGGTTTTTTTACTATTAAATCAATAGCTACTCACGCTGATACAGCAAGCGTTAGCAGCCGTTTTTTTCTAAAAATCAGCTGCCCGCCACCTTCATGCGCCCGATCAGCACCGAGCCCACCGTCTTGGCACCGTAGCCATAGGCATCGGCGCCCACGGCCTCGATGTCCTGGTACATCTGGCGCAGGTTGCCGGCGATGGTGATCTCGTGCACCGGGTAGGCGATCTGGCCGTTTTCCACCCAAAAGCCGCTGGCGCCGCGCGAATAGTCGCCGGTAACGTAGTTCACGCCCTGGCCCATGAGCTCGATCACGAACAGGCCGGTGCCCAGTTTTTGCAGCATCGCGTCCAGGTTGTCGCCCGCGCGCGTCAGGCGCGAGGTGAGCGCCAGGTTGTGCGAGCCGCCGGCGTTGCCGGTGGTCTTCATGCCCAACTTGCGCGCCGAGTAGCTCGACAGGAAGTAGCCCTCGACCCGGCCCGCGTCCACCACCTTGCGCTCTTGCACGCGCACGCCTTCTTCGTCGAACGGCGAGCTGCCCTTGCCGCCGAGGATGAACGGGTCTTCGCTGATATCAATGTGCTGCGGGAACACCTGCTGGCCCAGGCTGTCGAGTAAAAAACTGCTCTTGCGATACAGCGCGCCGCCGCTCACGGCCTGCACAAAACCGCCGAGCAGGC
>JAJTBK010000320.1 GCA_021286965.1 Comamonadaceae bacterium
AGTAAAACTGAATATGGAGTGTTGAAAATGGGAATTCTGGATCGAACTTTTGGCGGGCATGGCGGGGGGCATGGCAGTTCCCACGGGCATGGCAATAGCCGCGGCCACGGTAGCCCCAGCAGCCACGACTGGGGGCACAATCCAGCGCCTTCGGTCAGTGGCATCACCTGCCCGCAATGCAAAGCGATCAATCCGAACGGCGCTCGCTTTTGCGGCCAGTGCGGGACATCGCTGGTGCCAGCGTCGTGCACGAAGTGCAGTAGCGTCATTCCGATCGGCGCGAAATTCTGTGCTCAGTGCGGCAACGCGGTAACTTAAGTCATGGTGATCTCGGCCTGGATCTACACCTTGATCCCGGCAGCGGCCGCCATCATCGGAGCTGCGGTCGCGGTGAACGTGCGGCCGGGGCCAACACTGGTCAGCGCGATTCAGCATTTCGCCGCTGGCGTCGTGTTCGCGGCGGCGGCCGGCGAAATCTTGCCCGACATCATGCACCGGGCCTCGCCTTGGGCGACGATGATCGGCGGCGGAATCGGCGTCGCCACCATGCTGCTGGTGAAGCATCTGGAAGCGTTGGCGAAGGGGCCGGCCGGTCTCCTGACCGTGATCGGCATCGACATCCTGATTGATGGCTTGGTGCTTGGTATCGGGTTTGCGGCTGGCCCAAAGGTCGGCTTGCTTCTGACCATCGCCCTGACCATCGAGGTTCTGTTCCTGGGATTGACAGTGGCCACGGAACTCGGCGAGAGCGTTCGCTCCCGTGCCAGGGTCGTCTGGATCACGGCCGCGCTCGTGCTCTTGCTGCCGATCGGGGCCTTGCTTGGAGCGCCGGTGGCGCTGTTGCCCAACCCTCTTCTGACTGGCTTCTTCGCGTTTGGTCTGATTGCGTTGCTCTACCTCGTGACCGAAGAACTGCTGATCGAAGCACACGAAACGCCAGATCGCCCCTGGGTGACGGCGATGTTCTTTGTCGGCTTTCTGGCGCTTCTCCTGCTGGAAGAAGTAATTGGCTAGTGGAGCCAGTCTGTTGGTGGTGCCCGATCCGTTGACTATTGCGCGCGCGGGGTGGGCACCATGAGCCCGATAGACGTGATGCCGTTGCTCGAATCGACCATCGTCCGCCCTCCGTGCATGCGGGCGATGGCAGCCACGATGGCCAAGCCCAGTCCATGATTGCGGGCGGCATCCGACCGCGCTGCATCTGCCCGGTAGAAGCGGTTGAACAGATTGGGCAAATGCTCGGCTGAAATCGTCTGCCCCTCGTTCACCACCCGCAGGGCGATCTCGCCGTCCAGCCGGTCGATTTGCACGACAACGGTGCTGTGCGGATGCGCGTGCCGGGTTGCGTTGCCGATCAGGTTTGACAATGCGCGCTGCAATAGGCGCACGTCGGCCAAGCCAGTGGCATCACCATTGATACGAACTTTCAGCCCGGCTTCCTCAATGGCTGCCTCGTGCAATTCCACCACCGTGCGCGCAACGCCTGCCATGCTGGCGACGTGCTCGCGGCGGGCCTCAGCCCCACGGTCGGCTTGCGACAGAAAGAGCATGTCCTGCACGATCATCGACATGCGCTGGAGATCTTCGAGGTGCGAGCCCAACACATCTCGCAACGTGTCGGCATCGCGTGCTTTGCGCAAAGCAACTTCAGTGCCCCCCATCAACGTCGCCAACGGCGTGAACAGTTCATGCGCAACGTCAGCATTGAAGGCTTCCAGTTGTTCGTAGGCTTTGTGCAGACGCTTCAGCAACTCGTTGACGTGAGCCACCAGCGGAGCCAGTTCGTCGGGTTGAGCGGAGCCATCCAGAAGCCGGTGCAGAGTATCGGCCTCCAGTGCCTGGATCTGAGCCGAGAGGTCGCGCACGGGACGCAGCCCGATTTGCACCAGCGTAAATCCGCCAGCAGCAATCACCACTGCGCCAGCGAGTGCGGCGGCGACGAGCGTGCGGGCTAGGCGTTCTAGCACACGATCGTCCTCGCTGACATCAAGACTCAGCACCGCCTGGATGGGGGGGATGCCGGTCGTAGCCTCGAATCGCATGTCGATCACGCGGTGATGCACTGGAATGCCGGCGCTGGCATAGATGACGCTGCCGTCGGCACGGGTCAGGATCAATTTCATGTCCTGTCGGCCGACCATGCCATCGTCGAGCTTGTGTGCGAGCGTGCCGCTGTCTAACTCTGCTGCCTCGGCAATAAGATGGTTCACCTGGGTCTGCTGTTGCCGCAGCGTGTCCATCTGCCGCTCCTTGAAGCTCAGCGCGGTGACGGTGTAAATGCCCAGGCAGGTTAAGGCCAGCCCGACCAGGGTGAGAAGTGCGAGCCAACGGGCAAGCCGCCGTCCCAGCGATCCGGCACGCCTGGGTCTCACGACTGCCGATCTTCGAGTACGTAGCCCATGCCACGGACGGTGTGCAGCAGTGGGCGCTCGAAGGGCAGGTCGAGCTTGCTCCGAAGGCGACGCACAGCGACGTCGATCACGTTGGTACCGTGATCGAAGTTCACGTCCCATACTTGCTCCGCGATTTCGGTACGTGACAGAACCTCGCCCTTGCGGCGCAAGAGCAGCGTCAGCAGTTGGAACTCCTTTGCGGACAGGTCGATGCGCTGGCCGGCCCGAGTAGCGCGCCGCCTCGCCAGGTCCATATGCAAGTCCCCCAGGCACAGCACCAGCGCATCAGGCGCGGGTGCAGTACCAGCAGCGCGGCGCAGCAGCACCTCGATGCGTGCCACCAGTTCGGAAAAGGCGAACGGCTTAACGAGGTAGTCGTCCGCTCCCGTCTTCAGTCCGCGCACGCGATCCTCGATACGATGACGGGCCGTCAACATGATCACCGGCGTCTGCTTGCTCTGCCGCAGTGCAGCCAGCAAGCCGAAGCCATCGATGCCCGGCAGCATGGTGTCGAGAACGATCAGGTCGTAGTGGCCGTCAGAGGCCATGTGGAGGCCATCGATGCCGTTGGCAGCCACATCGATCACATAGCCTTCTTCAGAGAGTCCCTTGCGAAGATAGTCCGCGAGCTTGGCTTCGTCTTCCACGATCAGCAGCTTCATGCGCAGCGTTCCTGCTGCGGTCTCTCGCAACCTGTCCAAATTGTCATCTGCACGTTTTACTCCCGTTCGGTGCCGGTTCTTACATTGTGCTCATGCCTTCGGGCATATCGATTTTCTGCAAATCACACTGGAAAGGACCATGCAATGAAACTGACCCATCTTGTCGCCATGAAAGCCATTATCCTGGCCACGGCACTGCCCATGGCGGCCCAGGCCGATTCGCTCTGGCACCCCGCGTCCAATGAGCAGGGCTTCACGTATCACCCCGATCATTTCAAGAGTACCAAGACCCGTGCCCAGGTGCTGGCCGAGGTCGAGGCAGCCCGCAAGGACGGTACGCTCACGCTGATGCAACGTGGACTGCCGGTGCCCATCAAGAGTTCCGCAGCACCGAAGACGCGCCAACAGGTTGTCGATGAGATGCGCAGCGAATCACCAGAAGCGCGGCGTGCGCGGCTCGAAATGTATTCCGGCGGTTGACACTGCTGCCAATACCCTGCGCTGCCGTGCCCCTCGTGTCGCTTCGTTGCGTCAAGCGACCACAGCTATTCGAATATAGAAGCGGTCCTTATTTCATTCTGGATGAACCCGCGAGGAGGCACGCTACGCGCAGAGGACTCTGAAACAAACCCAAGCAGCGAGGAATGGCGGATTGAAGCCTGTAGCTGCTACACTGTTACCCCTATGCGCAAATGGCTGGCTATCGTCTTGCTGGTGTTCTTGCCGCTCCAATTCAGTTGGGCGGCTGTGGCCAGTTATTGCCAGCATGAAACCGGGGCTGCGGCCAAGCACTTCGGCCACCATGCGCACCAGCACAAGGCGGCCGACGGCAAGGACGCCAGCCCTGATCCGGCCAAGACCCTGGGCGGCGATCCTGATTGCCCGTCCTGTCATGCCGGGTGCTTCTCGGTCTTGTCAGGGGATGTCAAGCTGGCGTCGTCGATCAGCCCGTCCCTGGATACGGCGTACCACCCGGAGAGCCTTGCCGCGCCTCCACCCGAACGTTTAGAGCGCCCTCGGTGGCGTGCCCTCGCCTGATCGGCGGGGAGCGCGTTCCTTTCTCTTCGTCCTCACCCCTGCCGTCGCGCATGGCGCGCTACGGTATCCAGCCGGCTTCGTGCGGCTGATGTGACGACGTTGCTGGCGATCATCTGGATCGCCCCCCGCCGATTCCCTCGTGTATTTCAAGTCACTGGAGAATCGGATGTTGAAGGGTATTCACAATCACAACGCAAGGGCAACGGCGGCAGGCTTGCTCCTTGCGTTCACGGCAGGGCTGGCTTTCGCCCAGCCGCTGCCAGCGCTGCCGGGCAATGCCCAAAGCGGGGCGCAGACTGAAGCAACGGCTCCACTGAGCCTGCAAAAAGCCATCGCGCTGGCTTTGGAAGCCAATCTTGACCTGACCGTCGCTCAGCGGGAAGTCGAGGCCGTGCAAGGCCAGGTGCTTCAGGCGCAAGCGCGCCGCAACCCCGAACTGGCGTATGCGCTTGAAGACCAGCGCACGCAAACCCGCACCCAAAGCGCTCAGATCAACCTGCCCATCGAATTGGGCGGCAAGCGCGCTGCCCGCATCACGGCGGCAGAGCGTGGGCGTGACGTTGCGGTCGAGGAGTTGAACGCGCGTCGCGTCGAAATTCGCGCCGCCGTGGTCGCCGCCTTCTTCGATGCGCTGGCAGCCCAGGATCGCACGGCCTTGGCCCAGGACAGCGTTGACTTGGCCAGGAAAGCGACGGACGCCGTTGCCAAGCGCGTGATGGCGGGCAAGGTCTCTCCGGTCGAGGAAACCAAGGCCCGGGTGGCCGAGG
>JAJTBK010000347.1 GCA_021286965.1 Comamonadaceae bacterium
CCTTCTCGCTCTCCTGGCCTGTCAAGGCGGGCGAGGAGAGGATCTTGCGCGGCTGCGCCTGGATGTCGCGGTAGCGGATTTTCTCGTCCTCGCGGTGCAGCGCCAGGTGCACGTGGTCGCGCCCGGTCTGCTTGCCCAGGGCTTCCCAGGCCTTGCAGGCGACGTGGCCGTTGGTCTCGGGGGCGAGCATCATCACCACTTCGGTGGCGTCGATGTCGGAGACGATCTTCGGGCGGCCTTGCGAGACACCTTCTTCGCGCACGCGGCCATTCAAGTCACCGAGCTGCTCGACTTCGGTCTGGGTGTTCCAGCCAATGCCCTTGCCGCCGTTGCCCAGCTTGTCCATCAACGGCCCCAGGGCCGTGAAGCGCTTGTAGGTGTTGGGGTAGTCGCGCTCGACGATGGTGATCTGCGGTGCGGTCACGCCCGGGATCAGGTCGATCTCGCCCTTCTTCCAGTCTTTGACGTCATACGGCTGGGCCAGCTCGCCCGCCGTGTCGTGCATGATGGGGGTCATCACGACCTCTTTTTCCACGCCCAGGTGGCCGACGCAGACGTCGCTGAACGCCTTGGCAAAACCCTTGTAGATTTCCCAGTCGCTGCGTGCCTGCCAGGCCGGGTCCACCGCCGCCGACAGCGGGTGGATGAAGGGGTGCATGTCCGAGGTGTTCAGGTCGTTCTTCTCGTACCAGGTGGCCGTGGGCAGCACGATGTCGGAGTACAGGCAGGTGGTGCTCATGCGGAAGTCCAGCGTCACCAGCAGGTCGAGCTTGCCTTCGGGGGCGTTGGCGTGCCACTTCACTTCTTGCGGCTTGGCGTCTTGCGCGCCCAGGTCCTTGCCCTGCACGCCGTGGGTGGTGCCCAAGAGGTGCTTCAAGAAATACTCGTGGCCCTTGCCCGACGAGCCCAGGATGTTGGAGCGCCACACGAACATGTTGCGCGGCCAGTTCAGCGGGTTGTCCGGGTCTTCACAGCTGAGCTTGAGGCTGCCGTTCTTCAGCGCCTGCACGGTGTAGTCCTTGGCGTCCAGACCCTTGGCCTGCGCGTCCTTGACGACCTGCAGCGGGTTGGTTTGCAGCTGCGGCGCACTCGGCAACCAGCCCATGCGCTCGGAGCGCACGTTGAAGTCGATCATGCTGCCCTGGTAGGCGCTCTTGTCGGCCAGGGGCGAGAGCACTTCTTCCACGCCCAGCTTTTCGTAGCGCCACTGGTCGGTATGGGCGTAGAAGAAGCTGGTGGAGTTTTGCTGGCGCGGCGGGCGGATCCAGTCGAGCGCAAACGCCAGCGCCGTCCAGCCGGTTTGCGGGCGCAGCTTTTCCTGGCCCACGTAGTGCGACCAGCCGCCACCCGACTGGCCGATACAGCCGCACATCATCAGCATGTTGATGATGCCCCGGTAGTTCATGTCGCAGTGGTACCAGTGGTTCATGGCGGCGCCGATGATGACCATGGACTTGCCGTGCGTCTTGTCGGCGTTGTCGGCGAACTGGCGCGCGATGGCGATGACTTGATCGCGCGGCACGCCGGTAATGCTCTCTTGCCAGGCGGGGGTGTAGGGCTGGTTGGCGTCGTAGCCGCCGTCCGCGCCTTCGCCTTCGAGGCCGCGATGCACGCCGTAGTTGGCCACCTGCAGGTCGAACACCGTGGCCACGGCCACGCGGCCGGAGACGCCGTCGCCGTTCAAGTCAAGATAGCTCACGGGCACGCGGCGCACCGTGACGTCGCCGCCCTGGTCGTTGGCGTTGAAGTTGGGCGTGGCAATGCCACCAAAGTACGGGAAGGCGACGTCGGCCACCTCGTGCGCCTGGGCGCCGTCTTCGAGCACCGAGAGCTTGAGCTGGACGTCGTTGCCGCCCTGGGCTTCCTTGGCTTCGAGGTTCCACAGGCCCTGGTCCGGACGGCCTTCCTTGCCCCAGCGAAAACCGATGGAGCCGTTGGGCAGCGCCACCTTGCCGTCGGCGCCGTAGGCCACGGTCTTCCAGTCGGGGTGGTTGGCCTGGCCCAGGTGGCCGTCGAAGTCGCTAGCGCGCACGTAGCGGCCCGGCACCATGACCGTGCGGCCGTCGGGCAGCGTCTTTTGCTCCAGCACCACGAGCAGCGGCAGGTCGGTGTAGCGGCGCGCGTAGTCGTCGAAGTACGCCGAGCGCTTGTCGAAGTAGAACTCCTTCAGGATCACGTGCCCCATGGCCATGGCCACGGCGGCGTCCGTGCCCTGCTTGGGGTGCAACCACAGGTCAGCCAGCTTGGCGACTTCGGAGTAGTCGGGCGTCACGGCCACGACCTTGGCGCCCTTGTAGCGCACCTCGGTGAAGAAGTGGGCGTCGGGGGTGCGCGTCTGCGGCACGTTCGAGCCCCAGGCGATGATGAAGTTGGAGTTGTACCAGTCGGCCGATTCGGGCACGTCGGTCTGCTCGCCCCACACCTGCGGCGACGAGGGCGGCAGGTCGCAGTACCAGTCGTAGAAGCTCATCGGCACGCCGCCGATCAGGTTCAGGTAGCGCGAGCCGGCGGCGTAGGAAATCATCGACATCGCCGGGATGGGCGAGAAGCCGATGATGCGATCGGGCCCGTGTTTTTTGATGGTGTAGACGTTCGCCGCCGCGATCATCTGGTTGACTTCGTCCCAGGTGGAACGCACAAAGCCGCCCAGGCCGCGCTGCTTTTGCCATTCACGGCGCGCCGGTTCGTTTTCGACGATGGCGGCCCAGGCATCGACCGGGCTCTTGGCCACGGCCATGGCGGCGCGCCAGTGCTTGAGCAGGCGCCCACGCACCATGGGGTATTTGACGCGGTTGGCGCTGTACAGGTACCAGGAGTACGAGGCGCCGCGTGCGCAGCCGCGCGGCTCGTGGTTGGGCAGGTCGGCGCGGGTGCGCGGGTAGTCGGTCTGCTGGGTTTCCCAGGTGACGATGCCGCCCTTGACGTAAATCTTCCACGAGCAAGAGCCCGTGCAGTTCACGCCGTGGGTCGAGCGCACGATCTTGTCGTGCGCCCAGCGGTTGCGGTAGGCGTCTTCCCAGGTGCGGTCTTCGCCATTGGTCTGGCCGTGGCCATCCGAGAATTCTTCGCGCGGCTGCGCGAAATAAGAGAGACGGTCGAGAAAATGACTCATCGTGGGACTCCTTGTTTTGAGGGGGTCAGGGTCGAGGACGCTTTAGCAAGGCATCTCAGCGTTTTTGCGCGAGTAATACCACCAGGTAATGACGACACAAAGGGCGTAGAACAGGGCGAACATCCACAGCGCAAACTCGGGGCCGCCGGTGGCGGCGATGGAACTGCCGTAGCTCTTGGGAATGAAGAAGCCACCGTAGGCGCCCAGGGCACCGGCAAAGCCGACGGCTGCTGCGCCTTCGGTGTTGCCGTCCTTGAGGGCCTGGGCGCGGGCGGCTTCGTCGTTGCCACGCAGTTCACGCATTTTTTGGGTCAGGAAGATCACCGGAATCATGCGGAACGTCGAGCCGTTGCCGATGCCGGTGGTGCAAAACAGCACCAGGAACATGAGGAAGAAGCCGGTGAAGCTGCCCTCGGCCGGACCCAACGGCAGCACATAGCCACCGCTGCCCTTGGGCAGGAAGTACAGCACGCCGATCACAGCCAGGGCCATGACAATGAAGTTCCAGAAGGTGACGACGCCGCCACCCACCTTGTCCGCCAGCCAGCCGCCAAAGGGGCGGATGACGGCGCCCAAGAGCGGCCCCATCCAGGCATAAGCCAGCGGGTTGACGCTGGGGAACAGCGCCTTGATGAGCAGCGGGAAACCGGCGGCAAAGCCGATGAAGGAGCCGAAGGTGCCCAGGTAGAGCACGCACATGATCCAGTTGTGCTTGGCCTTGAAGATGGCGGCCTGGGCGGCAAAGCTGGCCTTGGCGTCGGCAATGTCGTGCATCCCGAACCAGGCGGCGATGGAGACAATGGCAATCCATGGCACCCAGATGAAGGCAGCGTTTTGCGCCCACACGTGCTGGGGCTCGCCGTTGCGCATCATCACTTGCGCGTCGCCGCCGAAGATGCCGAAGATGCCCAGGGTGATGACCAGCGGGCTCAGGAACTGCACCACCGACACCCCCAGGTTGCCCAGGCCGGCGTTCACGCCCAGCGCCGAGCCCTTGCGCTCCTTGGGGAAGAAGAAGCTGATGTTGGCCATGCTGGAGCTGAAGTTGCCCCCGCCCAGGCCGCACAAGAGCGCCAGCATGAGCATGGTC
>JAJTBK010000351.1 GCA_021286965.1 Comamonadaceae bacterium
GGCGGCGCACGCGCTCAACATCGGTTTTTTCCGCCGCATGGAGCACGGCCTGCCCTGGGTGCGGCTGAAAGCGGCGGGCTCGCTCGACGGCTTCACCGCCCTGCCCAGCGGCGAGAGCCAGTGGATCACCGGCGCCGCCGCCCGTGCCGACGGCCAGGCTTGGCGCGCCCGTGCCTGCGCCGTGCTCACCGGCGTCGGCACGGTGCTGGCCGACAACCCGCGCCTGGACGTGCGCGCCCTGGCCACGCCGCGCCAGCCGCAGCTGGTGCTGCTCGACAGCGCCCTGCGCACGCCCCCGGATGCTGCAATTTTTATAGCACCTCGCGCTTGCCTGATCTACTTTGCAGCCCCTTTAAGCCCTGAAATCGAGGCCCGCCGCGCGGCCCTGCAGGCACGCGGCGCGCGCGTCATCCACCTGCCCGGCGCCGATGGCCGGGTCGATCTGCGGGCGCTGCTGCGCGACCTGGGCGCGCACGGCATCAACGAGCTGCACGTGGAAGCCGGCGCACGCCTGAACGGCGCCCTGGTGCAGGCCCACCTGGTCGATGAGTACCTGCTGTACCTCGCCCCCCGGCTGCTGGGCGCCGGGCGCGGCCTGGCCGACTGGAGCGGCCCGAGCCACCTGGCAGCCGCAGCGCCGCTGGCCTGGCACAGCATGGAGCGGGTGGGCGAGGATGTGCGGCTGGTGCTGCGACGGGGGTGACTGGCTCCACCCGTCAAGGGTGTGCATCGACGCCGAGCTTTTGCACCTCGGCGCCCGCCGGCACCTGGAAGTGGAAGGTGGCTGCTGGCAGGCTGGGGTTCGATTGCAGACCAGTAAAACGGATCTGCGAGCGCTGGCCGAAGCTGTCCTCGATGTCGAGCACCGCCAGCTGCGCGCCGGCAAAGCCCACGCGCACGCTTTGCAGCTGGCCGCCCGGGGTTTTGGGGCGCGCCTGCACCCACTGCAGGCCATCTTGGTCAGGGGCGTTTTCCAGCACGAACTGGGCGCGCAGCGCGGCCAGGTCGGTGGCCGATGTCAGCAGCGCCGCCGGCGTGCTGCCCAGGGCCTGGTCTTGCACGCGCTGGGTGACCTGGTTCAGGTCGGGGTCGTAGAACCACAGCGTCTTGCCGTCGGCGACGATGGTCTGGGCAAAGGGCTTGGTGTAGTCAAAGCGAAAGCGCCCCGGGCGCGCAAAGGCGAAGTCGCCGCTGGACTGCTTGCTGCGCGCGGCCTGCCCGTCTTTGGGCGGGGGGGTGACGGTTTGCGTGAAGCTGGCACGGCCGCTGCGCACGTCGCGCATGAAGGTTTCCAGGCTTTTGAGGCCGTCAGCCCAGGCACAGTGCGCGCTAGCAGCTAGCAAAACGATAGCAATCTTGAGTTTCATGGTCATTCCCGTGCCGGCACCAGCACCTCGCGCTGGCCGCTGGCGGTGAGAGCGCTGACCAGGCCGGCACGTTCCATTTGTTCGAGCAAATTGGCCGAGCGGTTGTAGCCAATGCGCAGCTTGCGCTGCACGTAGGAGATGCTGGCCTTGCGGTCTTTGAGCACCACCTCCACCGCCTGGTCGTACATCGGGTCTTGCTCGCCGCTGGCGCTGGCGCCTTCGCCGGCCTCGCCACCGCCGTCTTCGCTGCCTTCGCTGGCGTCGAGCACGCCGTCGATGTAGTCGGGCTCGCCCTGGCTCTTGAGGTAGCTGACGACGCGGTGCACTTCCTCATCGCTGACGAAGGCGCCGTGCACGCGCACCGGCAGGCCGGTGCCGCTGGCCATGTAGAGCATGTCGCCCATGCCCAGCAGGGCCTCGGCGCCCATCTGGTCGAGGATGGTGCGGCTGTCGATCTTGCTGCCGACCGAGAACGCGATGCGCGCCGGAATGTTGGCCTTGATGAGGCCGGTGATCACGTCCACGCTCGGGCGCTGCGTGGCCAGAATCAGGTGAATGCCGGCGGCGCGTGCCTTTTGCGCCAGGCGCGCGATCAGCTCCTCGATTTTCTTGCCCACGACCATCATCAGGTCGGCCAGCTCGTCGATGATGACGACGATGTGCGGCAGGCGCGCCAGCGGCTCGGGCGCTTCGGGCGTGAGGCTGAAGGGGTTGGCGATGATCTCGCCGCGCTCCTTGGCTTCGTCAATTTTGGCGTTGTAGCCGGCGAGGTTGCGCACCCCGACCTTGCTCATGAGTTTGTAGCGCCGCTCCATCTCGGCGACGCACCAGTTCAGGCCGTTCGCGGCCTGCTTCATGTCGGTGACGACCGGGCACAGCAGGTGCGGGATGCCCTCGTAAACGCTCATCTCCAGCATCTTCGGGTCGATCATCAAGAGGCGCACGTCGCGCGCCTCGGCCTTGTACAGCAGGCTCAAAATCATGGCGTTGATGCCCACCGATTTGCCCGAGCCGGTGGTACCCGCCACCAGGCAGTGCGGCATCTTGGCCAGATCGGCCACCACCGGGTTGCCGACGATGTCCTTGCCCAGGCCGACGGTGAGCAGGCTCTTGGCGTCGTGGTACACCTGCGAGCCCAGCACTTCGGACAGGCGGATGGTCTGGCGCCGGGCGTTGGGCAGCTCCAACGCCATGGTGGTCTTGCCCGGGATGGTCTCGACGACGCGGATCGACACCAGCGACAGCGAGCGCGCCAGGTCTTTGGCCAGGTTGACGATCTGCGCGCCCTTGACGCCGGTGGCGGGCTCGATCTCGTAGCGCGTGATGACGGGGCCGGGCTCGGCCTGCACCACGGTGACATCGACGCCAAAGTCCTTGAGCTTTTTCTCGATCAGGCGGCTGGTCATCTCCAGCGTCTCGGCGGCCACGCTTTCCTGGCGCGCCTGGGCGCGGTCGAGCAGATCGACCTGTGGCAGATGGCTGTCGGGCATCTCGGTGAACAGCGGCTGCTGGCGCTCCTTCACGACCCGGCTGCTCTGCGGCGCCTCGTCGAGCACGGGCTCGACGATTTTTACCGGCTGCGGATGGTGCGCGGCGCTTTCCGCGCGCTCTTCCTTCACGACCTCGGCGCGTGCCTGCGCGGCGCGCCGGCCCACGGCCTGGTCGCGGGCTTTTTCGCGCTGGGTGAGCAGCCGCTGCACCAGGGCGTCGATGCGCGCGCCCAGGCCCTCGGCCAATTGCCCCCAAGAAAAGCGAAACACCAGCGCCAGCGCCAGCACCGCCAGCACGATGCCCAGCAGCCCCGAACCCGTAAAGCCCAGCCAGCGCATGGCCTGCGGCCCGAGCAGGTAGCCAAGCACGCCGCCGGCGTGGCTCGGCAGGTGGCTCTCGAAGCGGTACAGGCGCGTCCATTCGAGCATGGTGCTGGTGCACAGCATCAGCACCATGCCGCCCCAGAACATGAGCCGGCGCAGCAGCGGCCCGGGGGCGCCAGCGGGCTCCTGGCCGCCGCGCATCCAGCGCGCCAGCGCCGTCGCCCAGCCCCAGGCAAGCACCAGCACGCCCCACCAGCAAGAAAAGCCGAGCAGAAAATAGCTGCTGTCGGCCAGCCAGGCGCCCAGGCGGCCAAGCCAGTTGCTGGCCATGGCGCCGGTGCCGGAGGTGGACCAGGCCGCATCCTGCGGCGAGTAGCTGCACAGCGCCAGCAGCCAGGCCACGAGTGCGATCAAGCCCAGCACCAGGCCCAATTCTTGGCCGACGCGGGCGATGCCGCTGCGCGGCGTGGCCTTGCCGGCCGAGGAGGCGTTCAGGGTGTTGAGCGAGTAGGTCATGGCAGGCGGGCAAGCTTACAGCAAGCAGGGACTGCAGGTGCTGGGCAGCGCCGGCGCTGGGCGGGCCTCCCTACAATCGCGGTTTGCCTTCACGCAACGCACCACAGGAAAACGCCATGAGCAGCAGCACGCAACACGCCCAAGTCCTGATCCTCGGCTCCGGCCCGGCGGGCTACACCGCCGCCATCTACGCCGCCCGCGCCAACCTCAACCCCGTGCTCATCACCGGCATGGCCCAGGGCGGGCAGCTGACCACCACCACCGAGGTCGACAACTGGCCCGCCGACGTCGCCGGCGTGCAGGGCCCGGAGCTGATGCAGCGCTTTTTGGAGCACGCCGAGCGCTTCAAGACGAACATCATCTTCGACCACATCAACCAGGTTGATTTTTCCAAGCGCCCCTTCACGCTGACGGGCGACAGCGGCCAGTACACCTGCGACGCGCTCATCATCGCCACCGGCGCCTCGGCCAAGTACCTGGGCCTGCCCAGCGAAGCAGCGTTCATGGGCCGGGGCGTGTCGGCCTGCGCCACCTGCGACGGTTTTTTCTACCGCGAGCAGGACGTGTGCGTGATCGGCGGCGGCAACACCGCCGTGGAGGAAGCCCTGTACCTGGCCAACATCGCGCGCAAGGTGACGCTGGTGCACCGGCGCGACAAGTTCCGCGCCGAGCCGATCCTGATCGACAAGCTGATGGCCAAGGTGGCCGAGGGCAAAATCGTGCTCAAGACCTTCTTCACCCTGCAAGAGGTGCTGGGCGACGACAGCGGCGTCACCGGCATCCGCATCCAGAGCACCGAGGACGGGCACAGCGAAGATATTGCCCTGCAGGGCTGCTTCATCGCCATCGGCCACGCGCCCAACACCGAGATTTTCCAGGGCCAGCTCACACTGGAAAACGGCTACATCGTCACCCAGGGCGGGCTCAAGGGCTTTGCCACGCAAACGAGCGTGCCCGGCGTGTTTGCCGCCGGCGACGTGCAGGATCACGTCTACCGCCAGGCGATTACGAGCGCCGGCACGGGCTGCATGGCGGCGCTCGATGCCCAGCGCTTTCTGGAGCAACAAGGGTAAATTCGCCCACCGCGCTATAATCGCGGGCTTTGCTGCCTTGGCCCCAACCCGGGGCAGCGGGGTTACCGCCACCCCTATTCTGGCGAGGTGAGGTTGCAGGCCGTGTTTCAGGGCTTGCAGCCGTGCAACTATCGGAGTGTCCTCATGGCACGCGTATGTGAAGTAACGGGCAAGAAGCCCATGGTGGGACACAACGTCTCCCACTCGAACATCAAAACCAAGCGCCGTTTCCTGCCCAACCTGCAGTACCGCCGTTTCTGGGTGGAGAGCGAAAACCGTTGGGTGCGCCTGCGCGTCTCCAGCGCCGCCCTGCGCCTGATCGACAAGAACGGTATCGACTCCGTGCTCGCAGACATGCGTGCCCGTGGCCAAGCTTAATTTCCTGAAGGAGAAACACCATGGCTACTAAAGGCGGACGCGAAAAGATCAAGCTGGTCTCCACGGCGAGCACCGGTCACTTCTACACCACCACCAAGAACAAGAAGACGATGCCTGAAAAGATGTCGATCATGAAGTTCGACCCGAAGGCGCGCAAGCACGTCGAGTACAAGGAAGCGAAGCTGAAGTAATTCAGCCCCGCCCCTGCAAAAAACGCTGGCCCTGCCAGCGTTTTTTTTCGTCCTGCAGCGCCAGAACCCTGGCGCCGCTTCTCCTGTATCGCTTTCCTGTGGCGCCTACTTGCGCTGCCACACAGCGGCAAAAAAGCCATCCGTCTGGTGCAGGTGCGGCCACAGGCGCAGGTAGCGCAGGCCATCGTCGCCGCCGCTGCACAGGCTGGCGGCGCCCTCCACCTTCAATTGCGCCAGCAGCTCGCCCGCAGCCAGCGGCGCAAAGTCGGGGTGCGCGGCGCCAAAGGCTTCGGCAATGGCCTCGTTCTCCTCGGGCAGCACGCTGCAGGTGGCGTACACCAGGCGCCCGCCGCTTTTCACCAGGCGGGCAGCGCTGGCCAGAATCGCCGCCTGCTTGACCGTCAACTCGGCCACGGCCTGCGGGCTTTGGCGCCATTTCAAATCGGGGTTGCGCCGCAGCGTGCCCAGGCCCGAGCACGGCGCATCGACCAGCACGCGGTCGATCTTGCCCGCCAGGCGCTTGACGCGCTCGTCGCGCTCGTGCGCAATCGCCGCCGGGTGCACGTTCGACAGGCCCGAGCGCGCCAGGCGCGGCTTGAGCGCATCGAGCCGGTGGCCCGAGACGTCGAACGCATACAGCCGCCCGGTGTTGCGCATCGTGGCGCCGATGGCCAGGGTCTTGCCGCCAGCGCCGGCGCAAAAATCCACCACCATCTCGCCACGCTTGGCGTCGAGCAGCAGTGCCAGCAGCTGCGAGCCTTCGTCCTGCACCTCGAGCGCGCCGCGCGTGAAGGCGTCGAGCTTGTTCAGCGCCGGCTTGTCGGCAACGCGCAAGCCCCAGGGGGAGTACGGCGTTGCTTCTGATTTGATAGCTGCTTGCGCAAGCTCCTTCTGCACTTGTTCGCGTTTTTCTTGCAAAACGTTCACCCGCAGATCAAGCGGCGCCTGCTGCTGCAGGCTCTCGGCCAGCGGCCAAAAGCCCGCGCCCAGCTGGGCTTTGAGCGGCTCGGCCAGCCACTGCGGCAGGTTGTGGCGCTGGGGTTCGAGCAGTTCATCGGGGCGCACGCTGTCGCAGGCGTCGATCCAGGCTTTTTCCTGCTCGTTCAGGGCGCTTTTGAGAAAGTCGCGCGGGCCATAAAAGCCCAGGATGGCCAGGCGCCGCTCCTTCGGCCCCGATCCTGAGCGCGCGAGCTGCTCGAACAGGATTTTCTGGCGCAGCACGGCGTAGGTGGTCTCGGCCAGGGTGGCACGCTCGCGCGGCCCCAGGTTGCGGTGGTCACGGAAAAAACGCGACACCACGGCGTCGGCCGGGTGTTCAAAGGTCAGGGTCAGGCGCAGTAACTCGGCGCAGGCGTCTAAAAGGGCTTTGGGATGCATGGGGCGATTGTCCCATTTAGCCGCCACCCCCCGGCTGCACCTGGATACCGGCAGCCCATCACCAGTAGCCCAGCACCTTCCACCAGAGGCCGCCCACCAGCAGCCAGATCAGGATCAGCACCACGCTCATGACGAAGCCGGTCTTCCACCACTGCCCGAGCGTGGTGTAGCCCGAGCCGAAAATGACGGGCGAGGTGCCGGTGGCGTAGTGGGTCAGCGTCATCATGATGTTGGAGGCCGCCGCCATCATCAGCACCCACGGCAACGCCGGCGCGCCCAATGCCAGGCCAGCGCCACAGAAGGCAGCAAACATGGCGGTGATGTGCGCCGTGGTGCTGG
>JAJTBK010000356.1 GCA_021286965.1 Comamonadaceae bacterium
GGGTTTTTTCGTTCAGGCCGTCCACGCCCACTTCCAGGCCGCGCAGTGCTTTCTGGAACGATTCCTGGAAGGTGCGGCCCATGGCCATGACCTCGCCCACGCTCTTCATCTGCGTCGTCAGGCGGTCGTCGGCGGCGGGGAATTTTTCAAACGCAAAACGCGGAATCTTGGTGACCACGTAGTCGATCGAGGGCTCGAACGAGGCCGGCGTCTTGCCGCCGGTGATGTCGTTGCGCAGCTCGTCGAGGGTGTAGCCCACGGCCAGCTTGGCGGCGATCTTGGCAATCGGAAAACCCGTGGCCTTGGATGCCAGCGCCGACGAGCGCGAGACGCGCGGGTTCATCTCGATGACGATCATGCGCCCGTCCTTCGGATTGACCGAGAACTGCACATTCGAGCCGCCGGTATCGACGCCGATCTCGCGCAGCACCGCCAGGCTGGCGTTGCGCATGATCTGGTATTCCTTGTCGGTCAGCGTCTGCGCCGGCGCCACGGTGATGGAGTCGCCCGTGTGCACGCCCATGGGGTCGAGGTTCTCGATCGAGCAGACGATGATGCAGTTGTCCGCCTTGTCGCGCACCACCTCCATCTCGTACTCTTTCCAGCCCAGGAGCGACTCTTCGATCAAGAGCTCGTTGGTCGGCGAAGCCTCCAGGCCGCGCTTGCAGATGGTCTCGAATTCCTCGGGGTTGTAGGCAATGCCGCCGCCCGTGCCGCCGAGCGTGAAGCTCGGGCGGATCACGGTGGGGAAGCCGACGCTCTTTTGCACTGCCCAAGCTTCGTCCATGCTGTGGGCGATGCCCGAGCGCGCGCTGCCCAGGCCGATGCGCGTCATGGCGTCCTTGAACTTGAGGCGGTCCTCGGCCTTGTCGATGGCCTCGGGCTTGGCGCCAATGAGCTCGACCTTGTACTTGTTGAGCACGCCGTGCTTCCACAGGTCGAGCGCGCAGTTGAGCGCCGTCTGTCCGCCCATGGTCGGCAGGATGGCGTCCGGGCGCTCCTTGGCGATGATCTTCTCGACCGTCTGCCAGGTGATGGGCTCGATGTAGGTGACGTCGGCCGTGGCCGGGTCGGTCATGATCGTGGCGGGGTTGCTGTTGATCAGGATGACCTTGTAGCCCTCCTCGCGCAGCGCCTTGCAGGCCTGCACGCCGGAGTAATCGAACTCGCAGGCCTGGCCGATGACGATCGGGCCGGCGCCGATGATGAGGATGCTTTTGATGTCAGTGCGCTTGGGCATTTACTTTTTCTCCATCAGCGCGGTGAAGCGGTCGAACAGATAGGCGATGTCTTGCGGGCCGGGCGAAGCCTCGGGGTGGCCCTGGAAGCAGAAGGCGGGGCGGTCGGTGAACTCCAGGCCCTGCAGCGTGCCGTCGAACAGGCTCACGTGCGTGGCGCGCAGGTGCGCGGGCAGCGTGACCATGTCCACCGCAAAGCCGTGGTTCTGGCTGGTGATGCTGACGCGGCCGCTGTCGAGGTCTTTGACCGGGTGGTTGGCGCCGTGGTGGCTGTTGGCCATCTTGAAGGTCTTGGCGCCTGCGGCCAGGGCCATGATCTGGTGCCCCAGGCAGATGCCGAAGGTGGGCACGCCGCTGTGCAAGATCTGCTGCACGGCGGCAATGGCGTAGTCGCAGGCGGCCGGGTCGCCCGGGCCGTTGGAGAGGAAGATGCCGTCCGGATTCAGGGCCAGCACCTCGGCCGCCGGGGTTTGCGCCGGCACCACGGTGAGCGCGCAGCCGCGTTCGGCCAACATGCGCAGGATGTTGCGCTTGACGCCAAAGTCATAGGCCACGACCTTGAAGCGCGGCGTGCCCTGCTGGCCATAGCCCTGGCCGAGCTGCCATTCGGTCTCGTCCCAGGTGTAGCTGCGGGTGGTGGACACCACCTTGGCCAGGTCCAGGCCATTCATGTCGGGCGCAGCCTGGGCGGCGGCGACGGCAGCGGCAATGCGCTCGGGCGTCACCGCCTCGCCAGCGGCCAGGCCGACGATGGCGCCGTTTTGCGCGCCCTTGTCGCGCAGCAGGCGGGTGAGGCGGCGCGTGTCGATGTTGGCAATCGCCACCGTACTGCCGTCGCGCAGGTATTCGTGCAGGCTCTGGTGGCTGCGAAAATTGCTGGCGATCAGCGGCAGGTCTTTGATGATGAGGCCGGCAGCGTGGATCTTCTCGGCCTCGACGTCCTCGGGGTTGACGCCGTAGTTGCCGATGTGCGGATACGTGAGCGTCACGATCTGCTGGCAGTAGCTGGGGTCGGTGAGGATTTCTTGGTAGCCGGTGAGCGAGGTGTTGAACACCACTTCACCGACGGTGGTGCCGGTGGCACCGATCGAGTTGCCGATAAAGACCGTGCCGTCTGCGAGCGCCAGGATGGCGGGTGGGAAAGCTCCCTTGAGAGACAAAAGCACTGGGTTCTCCGAATGTTGCGGGTCGCCCGGTGTCCCGCAGAAGAACGCTCCTGGGGGACTGCTGTTTGTGAAGGTTTGCTTTGAGTGCGGCCGGGCGACGTTTTGGCGGGAAAGCCTCCTATTGTAGCTTGTAGGCTCCGCGTCAGCTCGGCGCTGCCGGGCAAAGGGCCCGTGCGCTAGTGGGTTACCCGCACAGGCGCTGGCTGCCGCTGGCGTGCAGGCAAATGGCCGCCGCCGCCGCGACGTTGAGCGACTCCTCGCCCCCCGGCTGCGCGATGCGGATGTGCTGCGCCGCCAGCGCCTGCAGCTGCGGGCCCACGCCCTGCCCTTCGTGCCCCAGCAGCCAGCCGCAGGGCCAGGGCAGGCGCGCCTGGTGCAAAAAATCGCCCTGGTGCGAGCTGGTGGCCAAGAGGGGCAACCCCAGGGCAGCAATGTCGTCCGGCGCCAGCCCTTCGACCAGGCGCAGGCCGAAATGCGCCCCCATGCCCGCGCGCAGCACCTTGGCCGACCACAGCGCCGCCGTGCCCTTGAGGGCCGCCACCTGAACAAAACCAAAAGCGCTGGCACTGCGCAGGATGGAGCCGACGTTGCCCGCATCCTGCAGGCGGTCGAGCACCACGGTGGGCAGCTCGGGTTGCAGCGCGGGTGCATCCGGCAGCGCCAGGACAAAGCCCATGCCCTCGCGCACCGGCGCCTCCAGGGCGCTGATGCCGGCCCACAGGGCATCGGCAATCACTATGATTTTAGGAGCTTCTTGCGCATACTGCGCCTGCGCCAGCGGCCAAAAAGACTCTGTAAATACGGCCAGCGCCGGGCGCCCGCCGCGCGCCAGCAGGGCGCGGCACAGGTGGTCGCCTTCGAGCCACACCCGGCCCTGCTTGCGGTAGGCGGTGCTGTCCTGCGCCAGGCGGCGCAGGTCTTTGAGCAGGGGGTTGTCGCGCGAATGGATGAAGGTTGCGTTCATAGCACGTGGGCCACGGGGGCAAAGCTGCGCCGGTGCTCGGGGCAGGCGCCATGCTCGCGCAGCGCCGCCAGGTGCAGCGCCGTGCCATAGCCCTTGTGGCCCGAGAAACCGTATTGGGGGTAGCGCTGGTGCAGCTCGGCACACCAGCGGTCGCGGTGCACCTTGGCAAGGATGGACGCCGCCGAAATCGCCTGCACCCGCGCATCACCCTTGACGATGGCCTCGGCCGGCATCTCCAGCGGCGGCAGGCGGTTGCCATCGACGAGCACCAGCACGGGCTTGAGGCGCAGCCCGAGCACGGCGCGGCGCATGGCCAGCAGCGTCGCCTGCAGGATGTTGAGGCGGTCGATTTCCTCGACGCTGGCCTCGGCAATGCTGCAGCACAGCGCCTTGGCACGGATTTCGTCGTACAGGCGCTCGCGCCGTGCAGCGCTGAGCTTCTTGGAGTCATCGAGGCCGGCAATCGGCTGGTGGTCGTCAAGGATGACGGCCGCCGCCACCACCGGCCCGGCCAGCGGCCCGCGCCCGGCCTCGTCCACCCCGGCCACCAGGCCAGGCGGGTGCCAGGGCAGGCTCGCCTGCCAGGGCTCAGGAGCGCAGGACTTTTTCGATCGCATCAGCCGCCAATCCGGGGGTATCGCGCCGCAACTCATGGTGCAGCGCCGTAAAGCGTTGTTCAAGGGC
This sequence comes from Comamonadaceae bacterium, assembly GCA_021286965.1. Lineage (GTDB taxonomy): Bacteria > Pseudomonadota > Gammaproteobacteria > Burkholderiales > Burkholderiaceae_C > Paenacidovorax. Next base: position 4,053 of record JAJTBK010000356.1, read on the forward strand.
CTGCAGGCGTGCCGGGGCTTGCACCCGCGCGTCCAGCCACTGCAGGCAGGCGTCCGCCAGGGCCTGGGGCTCGGCGTCATCCTGGATCAGCTCAGGCACGACGAAGTCGCGGCACAGGATGTTGGGCAAGCCCACCCAGGGCTGCAGCTGCTTGCCGCGCATCAGGCGCCAGCTCCAGGGGTGCATCCGGTAGGCGATGACCATGGGGCGCTTGAACAGCGCCGCCTCCAGCGTCGCCGTGCCGCTGGCAATCAAGGTGGCGTCGCAGGCCGCCAGCACGGTGTGCGACTGGCCGGTGACGATCTGCAGCCGCTGCGCCAATCCGGCCTGCTGCGCCAGGGCTGCAATACGCGCCTGCAGCGCGGGCACTGCCGGCACTACGATTTTGATAGCTTCTCGCGCTTGCAGGACAAGCGCTGCAGCCTGAAAGAACAGGGGGCCGAGGTACTGCACCTCGGCCCGGCGGCTGCCGGGCAGCAGCGCCAGCACCTCATCGCCTGGCGCCAGGCCGAGCTGCGCCCGCGCTGCTGCGCGGTCGGGTTGCAGCGGTATGACGCCCGCCAGCGGGTGGCCGACGTAGCTGGCGGCAATGCCGTGCTGCGCCAGCAGATCAGGCTCGAAGGGAAACAGGCACAGCACATGGTCGGCGGCGCGGCGGATTTTTTCCACCCGCTCGGGCCGCCAGGCCCAGATCGAGGGGCAGACGAAATGCACGGTCTTGACACCGGCGGCGCGCAAGTCCTGCTCCAGCCCCAGGTTGAAGTCCGGCGCATCGACGCCGATGAAGGCCGCCGGCCGCTCGGCCAGCAGGCGCGCGCGCAGCCGGCGGCGGATGGCAAAAATCTCGCCAATGCGCCGCAGCAGCTCCAGGCTGTAGCCGTGCACGGCCAGCTTGTCGCTGGGCCACCAGGCGTCAAAGCCGCGCTGCGCCATCTGCGCGCCGCCAATGCCCTGGGCCGACAGGCCGGGCCAGCGCGCGTGCAAACCGTCGAGCAGCAGGCCCGCCAGCAGATCGCCCGAAGT
>JAJTBK010000358.1 GCA_021286965.1 Comamonadaceae bacterium
CTTTGGCCAAACCACCTGCCCCCGAGAATAGCTCCAATGAATGCATGTGTGTTCACCCCAGCAATTGCAGGTGGCTGGCAATGGCGGCAGTGATAGCCGGGCGAACCTTGGGGGTGCCTTGGCATTTGTCGGCCCAGGTGCGCCCAGGGTGAATCACATCCCAATCCGAGCGCGCCTGTTGATAGCGTCCTTTACCTGGGTCGTGATTACCAAAGCCGTCAACGACGGTGTTCCACAAGGGCTTGTGGTGCTTGATGAGGGCCGCTTCTACGGTGCCGATCATGTCGGATGCTTCGTGTTCAAAAATCACGAAGCGGCAGGAAAAATCTGCCAGCACTAAGTCCTGACCGAAAGTGATGCTGCGGACATGCTCGCGCAAACGATGGTGGAGTTCCTTGGATGCTTCGGTGCGGTTGCCCGTGGTGCGCGATTGTCGCCAGCCGCGTGGGACGGCTTTTCCTACGTATATCGGATGGCTGTAAGCGAGGCGGTTGAGCTGGGCATATTTTTCGTACAGCCCATGGCCCCCCGTGTAATACAAGGCATAAACGCCCGTGCCATCGAAGGCTTCAGGCAGGGGCAGCGGGTGCACAGGCGTGCCATTGAAAAAACGCACGGCGTCCTTGATCAGCTCCGCAAAATCGTTGTTGCGGTAGATGTGCTTGGAGCGGTCAAAGGGCTGCGGCTTCACGGGCAGTGGGTGTCGGGTGGCGCAGAAGGTTCTTTTGCTGAGCTTGTGCCGCGCTGCCCATCGGCCGCCACCTCGGCAGCACGCAGCTTGGGCGCGAGGCCGCCGAGCACGGCGTTGACGTATTTGTGGCCGTCGGTGCCGCCGAATTCCTTGGCCAGTTCGATACATTCGTTGATGGCCACGCGCCAGGGCACGTCGGCGCAGTGCATGAATTCATAGACGCCGATCCACATCACGGCGCGTTCGATGGGCGAAATTTCTGCCAGGCTGCGGTCGAGCTGCGGGGTGATGAGGGCGTCGAGGTCGGCCTCGATCTGGGTGCAGCCGTTGAGCAGGGCTTCGTAATGCGGGATGTCGGCTTTGTGAAAGCCGGCCAGGTCGCGCGTGAAGAGGTCGATGGCGGTGAGCTCGTTGCGGCCCACCAGGTGCTGGTACAGCGCCTGCAGGGCGAATTCGCGGGCGCGCGAGCGCGCCGATTTGGAAGCGGCCTTGCGCGCGCCGGTGCTGGTCAGGCCCTTGCGCGTTTGGCGCGGCGGGCGCTGGCTGGCGGGGTTGGAATGGTCGTTCATGGTGGGGGTGCTCAGGTCAGGTCGTTGAGCAGCTGCGCCATTTCGACCGCCACGTAGGCGGCATCGCGGCCTTTTTCAGTCTGGCGGGCCACGGCCTGGTCGAGGTTCTCGGTGGTCAGGATGGCGTTGGCAACCGGGATGCCGTAGTCCAGGCCGACGCGTGTCACGCCCGCGCCCGATTCGTTGGCCACGAGCTCGAAGTGGTAGGTCTCGCCCCGGATGATGCAGCCCAGGGCGACGAGGGCGTCGTACTCCTCGCGTTCGGCCAGGGCGGCGAGGGCCAGCGGCACTTCGAGGGCGCCGGGCACTTGCACCAGGGTGATGTGCTCGGCGCTCACGCCCAGGTCGAGCAGGGTGCTGCGGCAGGCTTCGGCCAGGGCGTTGGTGATGCCTTCGTTAAAGCGTGCCTGGACGATGCCGATGTGCAGGCCGGCGCCGCTGATGCTGCGGGCCTGGCCTTTGTCTGCGTGTTGCATGGTTTATTCCTTGGTGATGTAGCCGGTGACTTCCAGGCCGTGGCCGGCCATGCTGGGCAGGCGCCGGGGCTGGCCCATGAGGCGCATTTTGCTCACGCCGAGCTCGCGCAGGATTTGCGCGCCGACGCCGTAGGTGCGCAGGTCCATGCGGCCGCGCTCGGGCGCCTGGGCGGCGCGCGCCTTGCCGTCGAACTGCGCCAGCAGCTGCTCGCCGCTTTCGCCGCAGTTGAGCAGCACGGCCACGCCGCAGCCTTGGGTGGCGATATAGGCCAGGCTGGCGTCCAGGCTCCAGGAATGCATGGCGCGGCCTGGTTCGAGCAGGTCGAGCACCGACAGCGGCTCGTGCACGCGCACCGGCACGCTGGTGTCGGCTTGCCACTGGCCGCGCACCAGGGCCAGGTGCACGCTGCCGCTGGGTTTGTCGCGGAAGGCGTGGGCGGTGAATTCGCCAAAGGCGGTTTGCAGGCTGCGGCTGCCGGCTGGTTCCACCAGGGTTTCGGTGCGGCTTCGGTATTCGATCAGGTCGGCGATGGTGCCGATCTTGATGCCGTGCTCGGCGGCGAACAGCTGCAGGTCGGGCAGGCGCGCCATGGTGCCGTCGTCTTTCATGATCTCGCAGATCACGGCCGCCGGGCTGCAGCCGGCCATGGCGGCGAGGTCGCAGCCGGCCTCGGTGTGGCCGGCGCGCATGAGTACGCCGCCATCGACCGCCTGCAGCGGGAAGATGTGGCCGGGCTGCACCAGGTCGCTCGCCTGGGCGCCGGGGGCGACGGCGGCGGCGACGGTGCGCGCGCGGTCGGCGGCGCTGATGCCGGTGGTCACGCCTTCGGCCGCTTCGATGGAGACGGTGAACGCCGTGCCCATCTTGGTGCCGTTGCGCGCCACCATGGGCGGCAGTTGCAGGCGCTCGCAGCGCTCGCGCGAGAGCGTCAGGCAGATCAGGCCCCGGCCAAAGCGGGCCATGAAGTTGATGGCTTCGGGGCTGACGTGGTCGGCGGCGAGTACCAGGTCGCCTTCGTTTTCGCGGTCTTCCTCATCGACGAGGATGACCATGCGCCCGGCGCGCATCTCGGCCACGATGTCTTGCACGGGCGAGACGGGCACGGGGGTGAGGGGGGTAGTCATGGGAGGGAGCTTTCCTTGGGGCCGATTCGGGGGCGCGGCGCGGCGCAGGTTCCCTGTCTTGTCTCCAAAGAACATGCGATGCGGCGCGGCCACAAAGGGGGCGGCTGGTGCCGTCCAAAGGCGCGGATTTTACGCCGCCTTTGGACGCCGGGGGGGGCTTGGGGCCTAGCAGCAGCCCTCGCGCGCCAGGCGTACGTCGCCCTCGGGGTA
>JAJTBK010000375.1 GCA_021286965.1 Comamonadaceae bacterium
GCGTGCGCGAGGTCACCATCATGGGAATCGATGAAGCCGATAGCGCGCGCGGGCAGATCAGCTGGATTTCTCCGGTTGCGCGTGCCTTGCTCAAGGCGCGTGAGGGCGATGAGGTGCAGCTGCCCACGCCTGCAGGGGTGCGCACGCTGGAGATCCTGGCGGTGCGCTACCCGCCGTTGAGCGGGGGCTAGGGCGCACACACCTGTTTTATTGCGGCAGCACGCGTTCAGCGCGCAGCACTGCCGGGGTGCGACGCAGGTTGCGCAGGGCACTTTCAAGATGGGTTTGGTCGCGCGCGACGACGACAAAGCGCAGATCAACAGTGTCGAGTGCGGTTTCGTCGTCCATGTCCACGTGCACGATGTCGGCTTCAGAGGTGGCCAACTCGGCTGCCACGCGTGCCAGGATGCCTTTGCCGTTGCGCACCGTGACCTTGATGCCCGCCTCGAAAGCGCGGGTCGGCTCCTCGCTCCAATCGACCGTGATGAAGCGCTCGCTATCCTTGTGCTGCAGGCGCTTGGCGACGTTGCACAGGGCGCGGTGCACCACCAGGCCCTCGCCCCGGCCAAGGTAGCCGACGATCGGGTCACCCGGCACCGGGCGACAACAGGGCGCGTACTTGACGGAGGCGCTTTCGCTGCCGTCGAGCACCACCGCACCCTGGGTGATGTTGTCCTGGGCGGTGTAGCGCTCGCGGGTCATGAGCAGGGCATCGGGGCGCTGGCCATGCTCGGCCAGCAGTGCCGTCAGGCGCTTGGCGACGATGTTGGCAATGCGCTTGCCCAGGCCGATGTCGGTCATCAGCTCGGCGCGGGTGCGGTTGCCGGTGAAGCGCAGCAGTTTTTCCCACAGGGGTTGGTCGCTTTCGGCGTTCGGTAGCAGCTCAATCCCTTCGGCGCGCAGGGCCTGGGCCAGCAGTTTCTCTCCCAGACCGACGGATTCGCTTTGCGCCAGGGTTTTGAGGTGGTGGCGGATTTTTGAGCGCGCGCGCCCGGTGCGTACGAAGCTCAGCCAGGCCGGGTTGGGCGTGGCATCCGGGGCGGTGATGATCTCCACCACGTCGCCGTTGTTGAGCTCGGTGCGCAGGGTCACGGGCTCGTTGTTGATGCGTGCGGCCGTGGTCCGGTCGCCGACGTTGCTGTGGATGGCGTAGGCGAAATCGACCACCGTGGCACCGCGTGGCAGGGCCATGATCTGGCTCTTGGGGGTGAAGACGTACACCGCATCCGGGAAGAGATCGACCTTGACGTGGTCCCAGAATTCGGCTGCATCACGCGTTTCGTTCTGGATGTCGAGCAGCGATTGCAGCCACTTGGTGCCCAGGCGCTCGGCGGTGCTGCTGCCGGCATCCTGCGCCTTGTACAGCCAATGGGCGGCGACGCCGGCTTCGGCCACGACGTGCATTTCCTCGGTTCGCATCTGGAATTCGATGTTGATGCTGGAGGGGCCGACCAGGGTGGTGTGCAGCGACTGGTAGCCGTTGAGCTTGGGGATCGCGATGTGATCCTTGAACTTGCCCGGCACCGGCTTGTACATCTGGTGCAGCACTCCGAGGGCGGTATAGCAGTCGGTGACGCTGGGCACGATGACGCGAAAGCCGTAGATGTCGGTCACCTGGGCAAAGCTCAGGTGCTTGAGGTGCATCTTTTGGTAGATGGCGTACAGGGTTTTTTCGCGCCCGGCCAGGCGCACGCGCAAGCCGATGCGGCCAAAGGCGGCATCGACCTCGGCCTGCACTTTCTGGATCAGGTCGCGGCGGCGGTGGCGTGATTTGTTCACCGCCTTGGTCAGCGTGGCGTAGCGCCAGGGGTGCAGGTGGCGAAACGACAGATCCTGCAGCTCGCGGTAGGTTTGGTTCAGGCCCAGGCGGTGGGCGATGGGCGCGTAGATTTCGAGCGTTTCTGACGAAATGCGTGCCCACTTGCTGCGCGGCATGTCCGACAGCGTGCGCATGTTGTGCGAACGGTCGGCCAGCTTGATGAGGATGACGCGCACGTCGCGTGCCATAGCCAGCAGCATCTTGCGAAAGGATTCAGCCTGGTTCTCCTCGCGGGTGTTGAATTGCAGCTTGTCGAGTTTGGTCAGGCCATCCACCAGTTCAGCCACCGGCGCGCCAAAGCGGTCGATCAGATCGGCCTTGGTCACGCCGCAGTCTTCCATGGCGTCGTGCAAGAGCGCCGCCATCAGGGCCTGGGCGTCGAGCTTCCATTGTGCGCATTGGGCGGCGACGGCGATCGGGTGGGTGATGTAGGGCTCGCCGCTGTTGCGCAATTGGCCCAGGTGGGCGGCATCGGCAAAGCGATACGCCTGGCGCACTTGCTCGATGCTGGCGGGATCGAGATAGCCGAGGGTCTCGGTCAAGGCGGCAAAGCTGGCGGCGGCGGCATTGGCGGCAGCAGTGGCGGGATTGGCCGGATCGGGGGGGTACTCGGGCCGTGGTTCGAGGGCAGGGGGCGTGACCGCGTTCATGGGCTTAATGTAGCGCGGACTGGCGCGGTATAAAAAAAGCACCGCCAGGCGGTGCTCGATAGTGTCGGGCTACGGTGCTTAGCCCGGGACTTTTTTCAGCATTTCGATGCCGACCTTGCCTTGAGCGATTTCGCGCAGGGCAGTCACGGCAGGTTTGTTGCGGCTGTCGATCTTGGGCGTGTGGCCCTGGCTCAACATGCGTGCGCGGTAGGTGGCGGCCAGCACGAGCTGGAAACGGTTCGGGATCTGCTGCAGGCAGTCTTCAACGGTAATGCGTGCCATGGGGCAATTCTCCGGAGGATTCAGGTGAGGTGAAGCGACTCGAACGTGCTGGCCCGGGCGCGGCGCTGGGCGGCGTACTTCAGGCGCTGGGCGTGCACGATGGCTTTGAGGTCAAAAAGCGCGCGCTCGAACAGTTCGTTGATTATAACGAAGTCGAATTTTTCGACCTGCGCCATTTCGTGGGCGGCGTTGTGCAGGCGTTTTTCGATGACTTCGGCCGTGTCTTCACCCCGGCGCTCCAGGCGGGCGCGCAGTTCTTCCCAGCTCGGCGGCAGGATGAATACCAGCACCGCGTTGGCAAACGATTGCTTGATTTGCAGGGCGCCCTGGAAGTCGATTTCGAGCACGATGTCGGCGCCCTGGGAGATGCGCTCCTCGATGGCTTTTTTCGAGGTGCCGTAGCGCTTGCCGTGCACATGCGCCCACTCGATGAAGGCGTTGCCCGCCACCATGGCATCGAACTCTTGTTCAGAGGCAAAGAAATACTCGCGCCCGTGCTTTTCCTGGCCGCGCGGGGCGCGGGTGGTGTGCGAAATGGAACGGTGGGCTTGCGAGTCCAGCTCCAGCAGGGCCTTGACCAGGGTGGACTTGCCCGCCCCGCTGGGCGCTGAGACGACGAACAGATTTCCGGGATAGTCCATCTGTCGGAACTCCAATAGCTGTCAAAACGAGATTATTACGCGATGTTCTGCACCTGCTCGCGCATCTGCTCGATCAGCACCTTCATATCGACGCTGATGCGCGTGAGTTCGAGCGTGGCCGATTTCGAGCCCAGGGTGTTGGCCTCGCGGTGCAGTTCCTGGATGAGAAAGTCCAGGCGTTTGCCAATCTCGCCGCCTTGGCCGAGCAGGCGCTCGATCTCGTCGAGGTGTGCCTGCAGGCGCGTGACCTCTTCGGCCACGTCGATGCGGATGGCAAAGGCGGTGGCTTCGGTCAGCGCCCGGTCGCGGGCTGCCTCGGGGGCCACCTGGCCATCGCCCAGGGTCAGGGCTTCTTTCCAGCGCTCCAAGAAGCGCTGGCGCTG
>JAJTBK010000391.1 GCA_021286965.1 Comamonadaceae bacterium
GGAGTCGTCACGGGTGGAGTCGTCACGGGTGGAGTCGTCACGGGTGGAGTCGTCACGGGTGGAGTCGTCACAGGTGGCGTGGTCACCGGCGGTGTGGTTTCCGACGGTGGTGTTTCGGGTGCAGGGGTGCCGACCGAGCCGGGGTCTTCTGGCGTGGTCGTTGGTGGCTCGGTGACGGGGGGTGTCGTCACTGGGGGCGTCGTCTCGCCGCTGCTGCCGCCGTTGCCGTTGCTGCCACCAGGCTGGGTGGTGTTGTTATTGTTGTTGGCGTGCAATTCGTCGTCGGGCATCCAGCCGCAGCCGCTCAGGGCGGCGGCGCTCAGGATCAGGGCAGGGACTTGCTTCCAGTGGTGTGAATTCATGTGTTTGTTTGTTTGTTTTTATGTAACCGGCGGTTTCTTGTGTCAGAATGCGGGCCTTCTCCTTGCCTGCTTGGGGCCGCCGGTTGCTATGCGTTGAGGGTGGTCGATAGGGTTTTCTGGGCCCTGAAAAAACAAAAGCCAGCACCCTTGGGGGGCGCTGGCAGCGAGCGAGAAAACGGCAGCTGGGATTGCTGCGGGTGGCTTACGGCGCCAGGGCCGCTTTTACGGCGGCAGACACCAAGCCCATATCGGCTTTTCCAGCAAGCCGGGTTTTTACCACGCCCATTACTTTTCCCATATCCGCAGGGCTACGTACGCCCAGCTCGGCGACGATGGCCTGCACGGCGGCGCTGATCTCCTGTGCTGACAGGCGTGCCGGCAGGTACACCTGCAGCACGGCGAGCTCTGCTTTTTCCTGATCGGCCAGGTCCTGGCGGCCCGCACCCTCAAATGCCGTGATGCTGTCCTTGCGCTGCTTGATGAGCTTGTCGACGATGGCGACGATGGCCGCATCGTCGAGCGTGGTGCGTTCGTCCACTTCTTTTTGCTTCATTGCCGCCTGCAGCAGGCGGATGGTGCCCAGGCGCACGCTGTCTTTGGCGCGCATGGCGGTTTTCATGTCTTCGGTGATTTGCTCTTTGAGGCTCATGTCGTCATCTCCGGCGGGGTGAAAAGCAGAAAAAATCAAAATAAAAAAACCCGCGCTTGGCGTCCCTAGCGCGGGTTTTTTCAGGGCCTGGGCCTGGTGCCCTGGCAGTGCTTAGTACAGCTTCTTGGGCAGCTGCATGCTGCGCACGCGCTTGTAGTGGCGTTTGACGGCTGCGGCCTTCTTGCGCTTGCGCTCGGCGGTGGGCTTTTCGTAGAACTCGCGGGCGCGCAGGTCGGTCAGCAGGCCCAGCTTTTCAATGGTGCGCTTGAAGCGGCGCAGGGCAACGTCAAACGGCTCGTTTTCTTTCACGCGGATGGTGGTCATTGGCTTATCGATTCCAAATTAAGTGCTGCCAGCGGGTTGTTGGGAAGATCGGGCCCAAAAGCCATGGTCAGCGGGGTTGCCCGTCTCTAACTAGTATTCCGGCCGACGGGCGTTTGCCAGCAAAGCCGAGCATTATAACGAATCACCAGCGCCCGGCAAGGCCCGCGCGCAGGCGGCAGCGCTCGCCCAGGCCCACTGGAAGTTGTAGCCGCCGAGCCAGCCGGTGATATCGACCACCTCGCCAATGCAGTACAGCCCCGGCTGCGCCTTGCATTCCATGCTTTGCTGCGAGAGTGCGCGCGTGTCCACGCCGCCCAGGGTCACTTCGGCTTTCTTGTAGCCCTCGGTGCCTGTGGGCGTGAGCTGCCAGCACGCCAGCTGCTCGGCCAGGCGCAGCAGGGCTTTGTCGCTCGCTTCGTTGATGGGGCGCTGCCAGTCGGCGCTTTGGCTGCACCAGGCTTCGGCCAGGCGGCTGGGCAGCAAGGTGGCGAGTTCGTTGGCAATGCGTTTTTTGGACTGCGCCTTGGCCGCCAGCAGGTGCGCCGCCAGGTCGGTGTGTGGCGCCAGGTTGATGCCCAGGGGCTGGCCGGGCTGCCAGTAGCTCGAAATCTGCAGCACCGCCGGGCCGGAAAGCCCCCGGTGCGTGAACAGCAAATCCGCGTGGAAGGCGATGCGCTCTTTCTTCGCCCCGCAGCTGATTTCCACCGGCAGCGCCAGGCCGGCGAGTTGCGCGTAGGGCGCCCAGGCGGTGCCGTCAAAAGTCAGTGGCACCAGCCCCGGGCGCGGCGCGACCACCGGCAGGCCGAACTGGCGTGCCAGGCGGTGGCCAAAATCGCTCGCGCCAATGGCGGGAATCGACAGCCCGCCCGTCGCCAGCACCAGGCTACGCGCCTGCACCGGACCTTTGTCGGTATCAATTTGATAGCTGCTCGCGCTTGACTGGTCTGCGCTAGCGGCCAAAAACGCCACATTTTTTACGCGGCAGGGTTGCCAGTGCGTCACCTGCCCCCGGGCGCATTCGGCCAGCAGCAGGTCGATCAGGTCTTGCGCCGAGCGGTCTAAAAAGAGCTGGCCCTTGTGCTTTTCGTGGAACGCCAGGCCGTGCTGCTGCAGCAAGGCGATGAAGTCCTGCGGCGTGTAGCGCGAGAGCGCCGAGCGACAGAACTGCGGGTTCTGGCCGACATAGTGGCGCTGCGGCGCGCGCACGTCCAGCTCGCGGTTGGTGAAGTTGCAGCGCCCGCCGCCGGAGATGCGGATTTTTTCCGCCACCCGCTCGGCGTGGTCGATCAGCAGCACGCGCAGGCCGCGCTGCCCGGCCAGTGCCGCGCACAGCAGGCCGGCGGCGCCGGCGCCGATGACGATGGCATCAAAGTCGGGTGTGCTCACGCCGCCTCCAGCTGCGCCACCAGGGCGCAGACATGCGCCACCTGCTGCGCCAGCGCCGGCGGTACCGGCAGCGCTCCGGCGAGCACGGCGCGGGTGTAGTGTGCCGTGCTCTGCGCGTCGATGGCTGTGGGCAGGCCCGGCACCTCGGCCGCCGTGCCCGGCTGCTGCTCGGCCAGCACCTGGTGCACGCCGGCGAGCAGCGCGTCGTAGCGCGGCTGGCGGCGCGGGTCGCAGGCCACCTCGCCTTCGAGCCCGCGCGAGAGCAGGGCGTGGGCGCCGCGTGCGGCCAGCACCTCTTGCATCAGCGCAGCGTATTCGGGGTGGGTGTAGCTGGTCAGCAGCAGCGCCGGCCCCTGGCAGGGCGCCAGCAGCTTGACCAGGCTGTGGCCGGGGGTGCGCAGGCCAATCACCTGGCGCACCGCCAAAAGCCGCGCCAGTGCCGGGTGCAACTGCGCCGTGTCGATGTGCGCCACCGTGCCGTTTGCTATGGTTTCAGGAGCTGTTAGCGCAGGTATGTTAAGCGCTTGTAGCACTTCGGACGTTAAAACCCGGCGTTCCTCGGTGCGCATTCCGTGCACCAGCACCGGCAGGCCCTGGCGTGCCAGCAGCAGCGCCAGCAGTGGCGTGAGCACCGGCAGCTTGCGCGCGCCGTTGTAGCTGGGCAACACGATCAGGGGCCGCGCCGTGGGCGGGAACAGCGCCGCGCGTGCCAGCACGGCGTCGAGCAGGCCGCACATTTCCTCGGCACTCTCGCCCTTGATGCGCATGGCGACGCAGAAGGCGCCGATCTCCAGATCGCTAATGTGGCCGTCGAGCAACTGGCCGAGCAGGTCGGCCGCCTGCGCGCGGGTGAGGGCCTTGGCGCCGCGTGCGCCGCGCCCGATTTCTTTGATGTAGTGGCTGATGCCCATGGGGAAAAAAGGGGTTGAAGTGGCTCAAAACGCCGGCTATTGTCCGGGACGGCAATGCCGCAATGAATCTATCGGTTTCTTGGAGGGGATAGCGTATGCGCGTGAATCTTCCGGTCAGCGAGAGAGAGTACCCCTTCCCCAAGGGGCAGACCCTGGTGTCCACCACCGACCTGCAGGGCCGCATCCTGTACTGCAACCCCTGCTTCATCGAAGTCAGCGGCTACCTGCGCGAGGAGCTGCTGGGCCAGCCGCACAACATCGTGCGCCACCCCGACATGCCCGAGGCGGCGTACCACGACCTGTGGGAAACCGTCAAAAGCGGCCAACCCTGGTCCGCGCCCGTGAAAAATCGCCGCAAAGACGGCGATTTTTACTGGGTCATGGCCAACGTCACGCCGCTCATGGAGGGCGGCCAGCCCGCCGGCTACATGTCGGTGCGCACCGAGGCCACGCGGGCGCAGATCGAAGCTGCCGAGCGTACTTTCAACATCCTGCGGGGCGAGCAGGCCGCCGGCCAGCCGGTGCACCGCCTGCAGGCCGGGCGCCTGGTCAGCCGCAGCCCCTGGGGGCGTGTGCGCGAGACGCTGCGCCTGGGCATGTTCGCGCGCTTGCTGCTGGTGTCGTTTGCGGTGCTGGCCGTGGGCTTGGGTGCGGCCCTGGCCAGCGGCATGGCCTGGGGCCTGGGCACTGCCCTCGCCTGGGCCCTGGCCCTGGGCTTGACCGGCCTCATCGCCTGGGGCTCCTACCGCATGGCGGTGCTGCCGCTGCTGGGCCTGGTGCGCCAGGCCAACCGCCTGGCGGCCTGCGACCTGGCGCACGCCATCGAGGTGCGGCGCAGCGGCGTCGTCGGCGACCTGGAAAAAGCCCTGGCCCAGCTGCGTGTGAACCTGCAGTCGGTGGTGCGCGATGCGCGTGACGAGAGCCAGAAAATGCGCGCCTCCTCCGCCGATGTGGCGCGCGGCAACGGCGAGCTGGCGCAACGCACCGAGGCCCAGGCCGGCAACCTGCAGCAGACGGCGGCCTCGATGGAGCAGATCACCGGCACCGTCAAGCTCACCGCCGAGTCGGCGCAGCAGGCGGCGCAGCTGGCCAGCCAAGCGACGGCGGTGGCCGAGCGCAGCAGCAGCGCCGTCGATGGCGTGGCCGCCACCATGGCGCAGATCGAGCAGGCCTCGGGGCGCATCGGCGAGATCACGCAGCTCATCGACTCGATCGCCTTCCAGACCAACATCCTGGCGCTCAATGCTGCCGTGGAGGCGGCGCGTGCCGGCGACCAGGGGCGGGGTTTTGCCGTCGTCGCCGGCGAGGTGCGTGCGCTGGCGCAGCGCAGCGCCGAGGCCGCCAAGGAGATCCGCCAGCTGATCGACGACTCGGCCGACAAGGTGCGCCAGGGCCATGAGCGCACCGGGGCGGCGCAAAGCAGCATGAGCGAGTCGCTGGCCCTGGTGCGCCGCGTCAGCACCTGCATGGGTGAAATCCACCACGCCGCGAGCGAGCAGCTCAGCGGCATCTCGCAGGTCAACGCCGCCGTGGCGCAGCTTGACACCATCACGCAGCAAAACAGCGCCCTGGTGCAGGACAACGGCAGCGCCGCGCACGCGCTGCAGGCCCAGGCGCAGACCATGGCCGAGACGGTGCAGGTGTTTCGCCTCGACGACGGTGCGCGCGCGCCGGCGCCCGACGCCGTCGCCCTGCGCCGCAGCATGAAGGCGCAGCGTGCAGCGCGCGCGCAGCTGACAGCGGGCTGACCCTGTTGCCAGGCCCGGGCGCTTGGGTTTGAATCGAAGCGTCCACTTTTCCCCGGGAGCTTTCCATGACCGCTGTTTCCGACATCCTCAAGGCCAAGCCCAGCCAGGCCGTGCACTGCGTCGGCCCGCAGTCCTCGGTGCTCGAAGCCCTGCAGCGCATGGCGAGCGAGGGCATTGGCGCGCTGCTGGTGATGGAGGACGAGAAAATCGTCGGCATCTTCACCGAGCGCGACTACGCCCGCAAAATTGCCCTGCACGGGCGCACCTCGGCCCTGACCCTGGTGCGCGACGTCATGACGCGCAACGTGCTGTGCGTGCGCCCCGGCCAGAGCAGCGAGCAGTGCATGGCCCTCATGACCGAAAACCGCCTGCGCCACCTGCCGGTGGTGGACGAGGGCGGCAAGCTGCTGGGCATGGTCTCCATCGGCGACCTGGTCAAGGACATCATCAGCGCGCAGCAGTTCATCATCGAGCAGCTCACGCACTACATCCACGGCGGCGGGCGCTGACCCCGGTGGCCGCAGGCCGGGCGCTCCGGCCCTACACTCGCGGCCATGAGTTTGCTGATTCTGGGGATCGAATCCTCCTGCGATGAAACCGGCGTGGCCCTGGTCGAGACCCCCGCCAGCGGCCTGCCGCGCCTGCTGGCGCACGCCCTGCACAGCCAGATCGACATGCACCAGGCCTACGGCGGCGTGGTGCCCGAGCTGGCCAGCCGCGACCACATCCGGCGCGTGCTGCCCTTGATGGAAGATGTGTTTGCCCAGGCCGGGCGCCGCCGCGCCGAGGTGGACGTGGTGGCCTTCACGCGCGGCCCGGGCCTGGCCGGCGCGCTGCTGGTGGGTGCGGGCCTGGCCTGCGCCCTGGGCGCGGCCCTGGGCAAGCCGGTGCTGGGCGTGCACCACCTCGAAGGGCATTTGCTCTCGCCTTTCTTGAGCGCCGATGCGCCCGAATTTCCGTTTGTCGCCCTGCTCGTCTCGGGCGGGCACACCCAGCTCATGCGCGTCGATGGTGTGGGGCAGTACCAGCTGCTGGGCGAGACGATTGACGACGCTGCGGGTGAAGCCTTCGACAAATCGGCCAAGCTGCTCGGCCTGGGCTACCCCGGCGGGCCGGCGCTCTCGCGCCTGGCCGAGCAAGGCGATGCCAAAGCGTTTGCCCTGCCGCGCCCGCTCTTGCACAGCGGCGACCTCGATTTTTCCTTTGCCGGCCTGAAAACGGCGGTGCTGACGCAGGCCAAGAAGCTCGGCGAGCAGCTCGACGCGCGCCGCGCCGATCTGGCCGCCAGCACCCAGGCGGCCATCGTCGAGGTGCTGGTGAAAAAAACCCTCAAGGCCCTGCAGCACACCGGCTTGCAGCGCGTGGTGGTGGCCGGCGGCGTGGGCGCCAACGCGCTGCTGCGCGCCCAGCTCAACGCCGCCTGCGCAAAGCAGCGCGTGCGCGTGCACTACCCCGAGCTGCACCTGTGCACCGACAACGGCGCCATGATCGCCATGGCCGCCGCCATGCGCCTGCAGTGCGGGCGCGAGGCGCCCGCGCCGCTGTACGCCTTTGACGTCAAACCTCGCTGGCCGCTCGATTCCTTGGCTTGAATAGGCATCGAATTTTCCTGATTGGTGATCTGCCCAGATGTTTACCCCTATCCGTTCGGGCTGAGCTTGTCGAAGCCAGGGCGTGATGTGCGAACAGCCCTTCGACCCTTCGGCAAGCTCAGGACAGGCCAAGCTCAGGGCGAACGGGGTTTGTCTGAGGTAGGTCGCTAATCAGGTAAATTGGCCTCTAGCCCTTTCTGATAAAGCGCGAGCAGCTATCAAAAACAGAGTAAAAACCA
>JAJTBK010000459.1 GCA_021286965.1 Comamonadaceae bacterium
GTGCGCTGGCGTATTTCCGAGCCCAGCGAGTACATCCGCAACGTCGGCATGGACGAAAACGCCGGCGCGTTGCAGCTCAACCGCGTGGTGCGCAACGCCTTCCAGGAGGAAATCAACCGCCGCACGGTGCGTGAGCTGCTCTCTACCAAGCGCGAGGCGCTGATGGCCGATGTGAAGAAAGAAGTGCTCGAAGCCGTGCGCGGCGCCAAGCCCTGGGGCGTGGACGTGGTGGACGTGCGCATCACCCGCGTCGATTACGTCGAGGCCATTACGGAATCCGTCTACCGTCGCATGGAAGCCGAGCGCAAGCGCGTGGCCAACGAGCTGCGCTCGACAGGCGCCGCCGAGGGCGAAAAAATCCGTGCCGACGCCGATCGCCAGCGTGAGATCACGGTTGCCAATGCCTACCGCGATGCGCAAAAAATCAAGGGCGAGGGCGATGCCGAAGCAGCGCACATCTACGCCGAGGCCTTTGGCCGCGATCCGCAGTTCGCCCAGTTCTATCGCAGCCTCGATGCTTACAAGGCAAGTTTTGGCAAGAAGAGCGACGTGATGGTGCTCGACCCCGCGTCCTCGGAATTCTTCAAGGCGATGCGCAACGGCGGCAGCGCGAAGTAGGCGCACAGCCCCCATGAACGATAGTTGGTGGGCGGCCTGCGCCCTGTTGCTGGTGTTCGAGGGCCTCCTGCCCTTTGTTGCCCCCGGCCTGTGGCGGCGTATGTGGATGCAGGTGGCGCAGCTGCGGGATGGGCAAATCCGTTTTTTCGCCCTGTGCAGCATCGGCCTTGGCCTTTTGCTGCTGCTGGGGCTGTAACGCCTGGGGCAGGTCGAGTGGTCAGGGGCGGTCTTGGGGCCGTTCCCGGGCCATGCCGGTAGAATCGCGTTTTTAACAGCCTTACCTCTTGCCATGTCTGCCTGGGTCCTGCCGGATCACATTGCCGATGTTTTGCCCTCCGAGGCCCGGCACATCGAAGAATTGCGTCGTGGACTGCTCGATACCGCACGCGGCTATGGCTATGAATTGGTCATGCCGCCGCTGCTGGAGCATCTTGAATCCCTGCTCACCGGCTCGGGTGAGGCGCTGGATCTGCAAACCTTCCAGTTGGTTGATCAACTCTCGGGCCGTACCCTGGGCCTGCGTGCCGACACCACGCAGCAGGTGGCGCGCATCGACGCCCACTTGCTCAATCGCCAGGCCGTCACGCGCCTGTGCTATTGCGGTCCGGTGCTGCATACCCGGCCGGACCGGCCTTATGCCACCCGCGAGCCGTTGCAGTTCGGGGCTGAAATCTACGGTCATCCCGGCATCGAGGCCGACCTGGAGGCCCTGCGCCTGGCGCTCGACTGCCTGCGTGTCGCGCAGCTCGGTGCGGTCAGCGTCGATTTGGCCGACGTGCGCATCGTGCGCAGTCTGCTGGCTGGCGTCATGGTCGATGCCCAGGTGCTGCGCGCAGTGCACATGGCCTTGGCGGCCAAGGATGCGAGCGAACTGACGCAGCTGACGCGCAATTTCCCTTCCGCTGCCCGCGCTGGCTTGCAGGCGCTGCTGTCCTTGTACGGCGATATGCAGGTGCTCGATGAGGCTGAAAAAGCCTTGCAAGGCATAGCTGGCGTGCGTGAGGTGCTATCAAATTTGCGTACTGTGGCCCAGCGCCTAGAGGGCGAGGCAGTCACGTTCGACCTGGCTGACCTGCGCGGCTATGCCTACTACAGTGGGATGCGCTTTGGCGTTTACACCTCGGGTGCGAGCGATGCCCTGGTGCGTGGCGGTCGGTATGACGAGGTGGGGGCTGTGTTTGGCCGCAACCGGCCGGCAGCCGGTTTCAGCCTGGATATCAAACAGCTGGTCGCCGTCGTGCCGCCGCGTGCGCTGCGTGCCGCCATTCGTGCGCCCTGGAGCGAGGCGCCGGATTTGACTGCGGCCATCGCTGCCCTGCGTCGCCAGGGCGAAACCGTGGTTTGCGTGCTCCCAGGTCACGAAAGCGGAGTCGATGAGTTTGACTGCGACCGTGAACTGGTGCAGCTTTCTGGGCAGTGGGCCGTGCGCGCCCTTTGATGCCCGATGGATTCACACAATTAACCGGATTTGGATATGAATACACACAAAGGTCGCAACGTCGTCGTGGTCGGCACCCAGTGGGGTGATGAAGGCAAGGGCAAGCTGGTCGATTGGCTCACCGAGAGCGCCCAGGGCGTGGTGCGCTTTCAGGGCGGACATAACGCCGGCCACACGCTGGTCATCAACGGCGTGAAAACGGCACTGCACCTGATCCCGAGCGGCATCATGCGTCCAGGCGTCAAGTGCTACATCGGCAACGGCGTGGTGTTGTCGGCGGCCAAGTTGTTCGAGGAAATCGAGGGCCTGGAAAAAGCCGGGGTCGAAGTGCGCTCGCGCCTGCGTGTGTCTGAAGCCTGTCCGCTGATCTTGCCGTTTCACGTCGCCCTTGACGTCGCCCGGGAAGCGGCGCGCGAGCAGGGCGGGGTGGAAAAAATTGGCACTACCGGCCGTGGCATCGGCCCAGCCTACGAGGACAAAATCGCCCGTCGTGCGCTGCGTGTGCAGGATCTGAAGCACCCCGAGCGCTTTGCTGCCAAGCTGCGCGAGCTGCTGGCGCTGCACAACCATGTGCTGCAGACTTTCCTGCACTCGGCCGATTTCAGTTTTGGCGAAGCCCTCAAGCCCTATATGAAAGATGGCGCGGTGCAGTTTGAGCCGGTGTACCAGGAGGCCATGCGCCATGCCGAACTGCTTGCGCCGATGAGGGCCGACGTTTCGCGCGAACTCAATGAGGCCCATCAGGCCGGTGCGAATTTGCTGTTCGAAGGTGCCCAAGGCACGCTGCTCGATGTCGATCACGGTACCTATCCCTACGTGACCTCGAGCAATTGCGTCGCTGGTAACGCCGCTGCCGGTTCTGGTGTCGGCCCGGGAATGCTGCATTACATCCTGGGCATTACCAAGGCGTACTGCACCCGCGTCGGTGGTGGTCCGTTCCCGACGGAGCTCGATTGGGAAAAGGAAGGTACGCCTGGATACCACATGAGCACCATCGGCGCCGAAAAGGGCGTGACCACCGGGCGCAGCCGTCGCTGTGGCTGGTTCGATGCAGCGCTGCTCAAGCGCAGCGCCCAGGTCAACGGCCTGTCCGGGCTGTGCATCACCAAGCTCGATGTGCTGGACGGCTTGTCTGAGCTGCAGCTGTGCGTTGGTTACGTGCTCGATGGCGAGCGCATCGACCTGCTGCCGATGGGAGCCGATGAAATCGCACGTTGCCAGCCGATCTACGAAACCCTGCCCGGCTGGAGCGAATCGACCGTCGGCGTGACGGTGTATGAACAGCTGCCGCAGGCTGCACGCAACTATCTCGAACGCATCACCCAGGTCACTGGCGTGCCAATCGCCATGATCTCGACCAGCCCGGATCGGGATCACACCATCATGATGACCCACCCTTACCGGGCGGGTTGAGTTTTCCCTTTTGGAGTTCCTTTTTTATGTTGACCGAAGACGGTAAGCATCTCTACGTCAGCTACGACGAGTACCACAATCTGATCGAAAAACTGGCCCTCCAGGTGCATCGCTCGGGCTGGGAGTTCGACACTATTCTGTGCCTGGCACGGGGTGGCTTGCGTCCTGGCGATATCTTGAGCCGTATCTTCAACAAGCCCCTGGCCATCATGTCCACCAGTTCCTACCGTGCC
Source organism: Comamonadaceae bacterium (assembly GCA_021286965.1). GTDB lineage: Bacteria > Pseudomonadota > Gammaproteobacteria > Burkholderiales > Burkholderiaceae_C > Paenacidovorax. The sequence continues at coordinate 3,703 of JAJTBK010000459.1, forward strand.
GAGGCGGGCACTGTGCAGGGGCACCTGGACATTGCCCGCTTCATTACGACCCCGAAGGCCGAAATCGCTGGGCGCGTGCTGTTGGTGGATGACCTGGCGGATTCGGGGCATACGCTCAACGCCGTCATCAAAATGCTGAAAACCAACTATGCCCCGATCACCGAGCTGCGCAGTGCCGTGGTGTGGACGAAGGGGGTTTCGGTGTTCACGCCCGATTACTCGGTCGAATTCCTGGCCACCAACCCCTGGATTCATCAGCCGTTCGAGACCTACGACACTATGACCCCTGAGTTGCTTCAGGAAAAATGGAAGCAGTGAGCGTTCCATTGCTACCAACAAGAAGGGCCCGTCAGGGCCCTTCTTGTTGGTAGCATCGGAAAAAGATGACAACCTGGTGACGCCCATCCAAAACCTGTGCTACAGTCACGCCTCTTCGTTGCTGCCGAGCGCCCCCAGGGGTTGCGAGGGTTGGCGAAGAGGGGAAGAAAGAAATTTCTCTCTGCTGTGAAGATCGACGAAAGTTGTGTTATAGTAGAGGGCTTCGCTGATCGGAGGTGCTGCAAGGCGCTGACGAAAACGAAGA
>JAJTBK010000462.1 GCA_021286965.1 Comamonadaceae bacterium
GTGTTCACCGTCGATCTGCCGCTGACCGGCCTGCGCCACCGCGACACGCGCAACGGCTTGGCGCACGGCGGCGCCCGCGCCGCGCTGCTGCGTGCCAGCCAGGTGCTGGCGCGACCGCGCTGGGTTGCCGACGTGGCCCTGGGCGGCAAGCCGCTGGTGTTTGGCAACCTGGCCGCGCAGGTGCCCGCCGGGCGCAACCTGGGCGCCTTTAAAACCTGGGTGGATGCCCAGTTCGACCCCAGCGTCACCTGGGCCGACATTGCCTGGCTGCGCGGCCAATGGCGCGGGCAGCTCATCCTCAAGGGCGTGCTCAACGCCGACGACGCCCGCGCCGCCGTGGACAGCGGCGCCGACGCCCTCGTCGTCAGCAACCACGGCGGGCGCCAGCTCGACGGCGCGCCCTCCAGCGCACACGCCCTGCCCGCGATTGCCCAGGCCGTGGGTGGGCGCACCCAGGTGCTGGTCGATGGCGGCATCCGCAGCGGTGTCGATGTCTTCAAGGCCCTGGTGCTGGGCGCGCACGGCGTGCTCGTGGGCCGGTCCTGGGTCTGGGCGCTGGCCGGCGGCGGCCAGGCGGGCGTGCAGCAACTGCTGGCCAGCTGGCAGCGCGAGCTGGCCGTGAGCATGAGCCTGGCGGGCGTCACCCGGGTTGCCGACATCGGCCCGCAACATTTCGATTTTTCAAGCCCAATCGGCCTCTAGCGCTTATCCATAAAGCGTGACAAGCTATCAATAAAGGAGCAAAACATGAACGGCGCACAAGCCCTGCTGCACACCCTGGCCGATGCCGGCGTCGAGGTCTGCTTTAGCAACCCTGGCACGAGCGAGATGCACTTCGTCGCTGCGCTCGACACCGAACCGCGTATGCGCGCCGTGCTCTGCCTGTTCGAGGGCGTGGCCACCGGCGCCGCCGACGGCTACGCGCGCATGGCCGGCAAACCCGCCGCCACGCTCTTGCACCTGGGCTGCGGCCTGGGCAACGGCCTGGCCAACCTGCACAACGCGCGCAAGGGCAAGGTGCCCATCGTCAACATCGTCGGCGACCATGCCACCTACCACACGCAGTACGACGCGCAGCTGCAGTCCGACATCGAGACCGTGGCGCGCAACGTCTCGCCCGGCTTTGTGCGCACCGCGCAAAGCACGGCGCAGCTCGGCCACGATGCGGCCGACGCCGTTCAAGCCGCGCGCGGCCTGCCCGGGCAGGTGGCCACGCTCATCTTGCCCGCCGACGTCTCCTGGAGCGAGGGCGGCGCGCCCTGCCCCATGCCCACCCAGCCCGCCCCGGAGGCCGCCAGCGCCAGCGCCGTGGCCGCCATTGCCCAGGTGCTGCAAAGCGGCGCCAAGGCCGCGCTGCTGCTGGGCCCGCAGGCGCTGCGCGAGCCGGGTTTGCTGGCGGCGGCGCGCATCGCCCAGGCCTGCGGCGTGCAGCTGCTGTCTGAAGTGTTCCCCACCCGCATGGAGCGCGGCGCCGGCCTGCCGTTGATTGAGCGCATTGCCTACCTGGCCGAGCTCGCCAGCGTGCAGCTGGCGCCGCTGGAGCATCTGGTGCTGGTCGATGCCAAGTCGCCCGTGTCCTTCTTTGCCTACCCCGGCAAGGCCAGCGACCTGGTGCCGCCGGGCTGCCAGGTACACACCCTGAGCACGCCGGCGCAAGACGCCGTCGCCAGCCTGGAGCGGCTGGCCGCCGCGCTGGGCGCAAGCCAGGTCACGCCACGCCTGCAAGCACCCCAGCGCCCCGAACGCCCGCGCGGGCTGCTCACCGCGCCCAAGGTCTGCAAGGCCGTGGGCCACCTGCTGCCCGAAGGCGCGATCCTGATCGACGAGGCCATCACCAGCGGCCTCATGCTCTACAGCATGACCGCCGGCGGCCCGCGCCACGACCTCATCACCCTCACCGGCGGCGCCATCGGCCAGGGCCTGCCCAACGCCGTCGGTGCGGCCATTGCCTGCCCGGAGCGGCCCGTGATTGCCCTCATTGGCGACGGCACGGCGATGTACACCATCCAGGCGCTGTGGAGCATGGCGCGCGAGAACCTGCACGTGGTCAGCATCATCTTCAACAACGCCAGCTACTCGGTGCTGAACGTGGAGCTCGAACGCGTGGGCGCGGAAGAAGCCGGGCCCAAGGCGCAGTCGCAGCTCGACCTCAAGGGCCCGGTGCTGAATTTTTCTCAGCTGGCCCAGGGCATGGGCGTGCACGCCGTGCGTGCGCGCACCGCCGAGGACTTCTGTCAGGCGCTGGAGTACGCCCTGGCGCACCCGGGGCCGCATTTGATCGAGGCGATGGTGCCCGAGTCCCTGGCCGGCGCCAAGCGCAAGGTGCTGCCCTGGCTGCTCAAGTCGCTGCACCACCTGCCGCCGTCGGTGGCGCAGGCGCTCAAGCGCAAGATTGCGCCGTGAAAGGCCCCGTGAGCAGGGCCGTGGACAGGGCCGTGGGCCGCCTCACGGCCCGTCTTGCGGCTTGTCCAGGCTGGCCGTGCGCAGCACCAGGCCGTCGCGGCCGAAGGTGACGGTGAAGATTTTTTCGCGGTTCGGCGGCTCGATCCAGTTCCAGTCCCAATCGGTTTCCTGCTTGAGGCTGAACATGGTCTGCTTGGCGGGTTTGCCCAGCAGGCGGCGCACGGCCTGCTTGTCCAGCCCCGGCTGCACACGCGCAAACTGCGCCGGTTCGAGCACCTGCTGCAGCGCCAGCAGCTTGCCGTCGGCGCCCAGGGTGATCATGTAGTTGCTGTGGCCGGCGGGCTGGCGCGTGTACTCCAGCGTCTGGCCGCCACCGGCCTCGGGCCAGATGCCGTCGGGTTCGCCAAAGCGCTGGCGCACATCGGCCTCGGTGGCCACGCCCACCTGCAGCTCGCTGATGCGCTGCGCATCGCAGCCGAGCAGCGCCAGCAAGGCCACCAAAGCCGCACTGGCAGCGCCGGCCATGCGCGCCAAAGGGTTGTGAGGTTTTGTCATCGTTAAAATGCCCGGTTCTGAGAGGTTTACATGTCCATTTTCCGCCGTCCCGACTACCAATCCGAAACCACCCAATTCATCACCCAGCTCAAGGCCGACAAGCCGCAGCTGGAAGCGCAGCAACGCGCCGGCCGCGCCCTGCTGTGGGACAAGGCAGTGGACCGCGACCTGTGGCAGGACCTGCGCGCCGGGCGTGTGGCGCAAAAGCCCTACGTGTACTACGCGTACAGCGACAAAAAACAATAAAAACTGGCGCTAACGCGCTTGCAGCAAGCGCGAGCAGCTATCAATAAAGCAGCATCCAACAGCATGGACAGCCAGGCCCTGCACAGCGCCCCCGCCGCTGCCATGCCCGAAGTGGTCGATCAGGTGGCGCTGGCGCGCCTGTATGGCGAGCCACTGTTTGCGCTGCCGCAGGATTTGTACATCCCGCCCGATGCGCTCGAAGTGTTCCTCGAAGCCTTCGAGGGCCCGCTCGACCTGCTGCTGTACCTGATCCGCAAACAGAACTTCAACATCCTCGACATCCCGATGCTGGACGTGACGCGCCAGTACCTGGGCTACGTCGAAGAAATCCGCAGCCGCAACCTGGAGCTGGCGGCGGAGTATCTGCTCATGGCGGCGATGCTCATCGAGATCAAGTCGCGCATGTTGCTGCCGCCGAAAAAGGTCGAGGGCGCACCCGAGGAGCAGGACCCACGCGCCGAACTGGTGCGCCGCCTGCTCGAATACGAGCAGATCAAGCTCGCGGCGCAGCAGCTCGGGCGCCTGCCGCAGTACGGACGCGACTTTCTCAAGGCCCAGGTGTACATCGAGCAAAGCCTGCAGCCGCGCTTTCCCGACGTCGAGGCGGCCGACCTGCAGCAAGCCTGGCGCGACATCCTGCGCCGCGCCAAGCTGGTGCAGCACCACACCATCACGCGCGAAGCGCTCTCGGTGCGCGAGTACATGGGCATGGTGCTCAAGGCACTGCAGGGGCGGCGTTTCATCGAATTTGAAGCCCTGTTCCAGCCCGAAAAGGGCAGCACCGTGCTGGTCGTGACCTTTATCGCGCTGCTGGAGCTGGCCAAGGAAACCCTGATCGAAATCACCCAGGCCGAGGCGTTCGCGCCGATCTACGTGCGCCTGGCCTATACCCCCACTTAGCCCACCCAGCCCCGCGCGGCAAGCTCCGGGGCGCTTTTTTGCACACACCATGGCATCGCACGACTTTGACGTTCTGATCGTAGGCAGCGGCCTGGCGGGCCTGTCCGCCGCCCTGCACCTGGCGCCCACGCACCGCGTGGCCGTCATCACCAAGCGCCAGCTGCAAGACGGCTCGAGCAACTGGGCCCAGGGCGGCATTGCCGCCGTGCTCGCCAACGACGACAGCTTTGCCGCCCACATCGAGGACACGCAGGTCGCCGGCGCCGGCCTGTGCGACCTGGCGACCACGCGTTTTGTGGTGGAAAACGCACCGGCGGCCATTGGCTGGCTGCGCGGCCTGGGCGTGCCGTTCTCGCTCGAAGGCGAGGAGCTGCACCTGACGCGCGAGGGCGGGCACAGCGCGCGGCGCATCGTGCACGCCACCGACGCCACCGGCGCAGCGGTGCAAAAAACCCTGATCGAGCAGGTGCGCGCCACCCCCGGCATCACCATCTTCGAGCAGCACACGCTGGTCGATCTCATCACCAGCCGCAAGCTTGGCCTGGCCGGCCAGCGCTGCCTGGGCCTGTACGCGCTCGATGCCGTCAGCGACGCCGTCGTCACCTTCCGCGCGCCGCACACCATCTTGGCCACGGGCGGCGCCGGCAAGGTGTACCTCTACACCACCAACCCCGACACCGCCACCGGCGACGGCATTGCCGCCGCCTGGCGCGCGGGCTGCCGCGTGGGCAACATGGAGTTCGTGCAGTTCCACCCCACGGGGCTGTACCACCCACACGAAAAAAGCTTTCTCATCAGCGAGGCCGTGCGCGGCGAGGGCGGGCGCTTGCTGCTGCCGCCCTCCGCCGGGGGCACGCGCTTCATGCCGCAGCACGATGCGCGCGGCGAACTGGCGCCGCGCGACGTGGTGGCGCGCGCCATCGACTTCGAGATGAAGAAGCACGGCCTCGATTGCGTGCACCTCGATATCTCGCACCAGAGCCCGGCGTTCCTGCACGAGCATTTCCCCAACATCCTGGCGCACTGCGCGGGCCTGGGCATCGACATCACCAGGGAGCCCATTCCCGTGGTGCCAACGGCGCACTTCACCTGCGGCGGCGTGCTCACCGACCTGGCCGGGCGCACCGACCTGCCGGGGCTGTTTGCCGTTGGCGAAGTAGCCTACACCGGCCTGCACGGCGCCAACCGACTGGCGAGCAACTCGCTGCTCGAATGCATGGTGTTTGCGCGTGCGGCGGCGCAGACCATTGCCGCTGCGCCCAGCACCAAGATTCCGGCCCTGCCGCGCTGGGACGACAGCCGCGTGCAGGACGCCGACGAGTCGGTCGTCATCTCGCACAACTGGGACGAGCTGCGCCGCTTCATGTGGGACTACGTCGGCATCGTACGCACCAACAAGCGCCTGGAGCGCGCCGCGCACCGCATCGCCATGCTGACCGCCGAGATCCACGAGTTCTACTCGCACTTTCACATCTCGCGCGACCTGCTGGAGCTGCGCAACCTGGTGCAGGTGGCCGACCTGATCGTCAAGAGCGCGCAGATGCGCCGCGAAAGCCGGGGCCTGCACTTTAGCCGCGACTACCCCGACATGGCCGCACCGGCTGCGCCCACCATCCTGGTGCCGCCGGTGTCGCATTGATTTTTTCCCCTCGACTGTGTGTTTTTTCCTATGTACCGCACCCTGCTCAAATCCAAGATCCACCGCGTCAAGACCACGCACTGCGAGCTGCACTACGAAGGCTCCTGCGCCATCGACGAAGACCTGATGGAAGCGGCCAACCTGGTCGAGAACGAACAGATCCACATCTGGAACGTCGATAACGGCGAGCGCTTCGTCACCTACGCCATCAAGGGCCAGCGCGGCAGCGGCATGATCTCGGTCAACGGCTCGGCGGCGCGGCGCGCCTGCGTCGGCGATTTGCTCATCATTGCCTCCTTTGCCCAGGTGGCCGAAGCCGACGTCGCCACGCACGCGCCACAGCTGGTGTTCGTCAACGAGCACAACCGCCAGGTCGAGCTGCGCCACCACGTGCCGACGCAGCAGCTCTAAATGCGCGCCGTGATGCCGAGCGCGCTCGCTGCGCGCAGCAGCGCCAGCGTCTGGCACCCCTGCACGCAAATGCAGCGCCATGAGGCCGACCCGCCGCTGGCCATCGTGCGCGCGCAGGGGCCCTGGCTCTATACCGAGGGCGGAGCGCGCATCCTCGACGGCATCAGCTCCTGGTGGGTCAACCTGTTTGGCCACTGCCACCCGCACATCCAGGCGGCGCTGACGGCGCAGCTGGCGCAGCTCGACCACGTCATGCTGGCGGGCTTTACGCACGCGCCGGTGGTCGAGCTGTCCGAGCGCCTGGCACAACTGAGCGGCCTGGGCCACGCCTTCTACGGCAGCGACGGCGCCAGCGCCACCGAGATCGCGCTCAAGATGAGCGCGCACTACTGGCGCAACCAGGGCCGGCCAGAAAAATCGGGCTTCGTCGGCCTGGCCGGCGGCTACCACGGCGAAACCGTGGGCGCCCTGGCCGTCACCGACATCCCGCTGTTTCGCGCCGCCTACGCGCCGCTGCTGCGCCTGGCTGCCACCGTACCCAGCCCCGACGCCCGCGCCGCCCAGCCGGGCGAGAGCGCGGCCGACGTCGCCCGGCGCGCTGCAGCCGCGCTGCACGACTGGCTGGCCGCCCACCACCAGCACACCGCCGCCCTCATCCTGGAGCCGCTGGCGCAATGCGCCGCCGGCATGGTGTTCTACGACGCCCAATACCTGCGCCTGGCGCGCGCGCTATGCGACCGCTACCAGGTGCACCTGGTGGCCGACGAGATCGCCGTCGGCTTTGGCCGCACCGGCACGCTGTTTGCGCACCAGCAGGCCGGCGTCCGGCCCGATTTTCTGTGCCTATCGAAGGGCCTGACCGGCGGCACGCTGGCGCTGTCGGCGGTGCTCACCACCGACGCCGTCTACCAGGCGTTCTACGCCGACGAGGTGGCGCGCGGCTTCTTGCACTCACATTCCTACACCGGCAACCCACTGGCCTGCCGCGCTGCACTGGCGACGCTGGAGCTGTGGCAGCAGCACGACACCCTGGCGGCGAACGCCAAGCTGGCGCAGCGCCTGAGCGCCGCCCTCGCGCCCCTGGCCGCGCACCCGCGCGTGCGCCACGCACGCCAGCTGGGCATGATCTGGGCCTGGGACGTGGACACGCCGCTGCCCGACTTCGCCCGCCGCTACCAGCGCCAGGCGCTGGCACGCGGCCTGCTGCTGCGCCCCATTGGCCACACCCTGTACGCCATGCCGCCCTACCTGCTCGACGACGAAGCCATCGCCCACCTGGCCCATAACGCCCTGGCCGCCCTGAACGCCACCCTGGCCGAAGAAGACGGCGCCAGCGCCCACCACGAGGCGGCGCTGCCATGAGCGCCGGCCTGTTCATCGCCGGCACCGATACCGGCGTCGGCAAGAGCCTGGCCGCCTGCGCGCTGCTGCACGCACTCGCGGCGCGCTGGCCGCGCGTGGTCGGCATGAAGCCGGTGGCCGCCGGCGCCGAGTTCCATCAGGGCCAGTGGGCGAACGAAGATGCGCTGGCGCTGCGCGCCGCCTCCAGCATCGCCGTGGCACCACAGCTGGACAACCCAGTGCTGCTGCCCGAACCGCTGTCGCCGCACATTGCCGCTGCGCGCGCCGGGCAGGTGATCGACATTGCCACCATCACCGCCAGCTACCGGCAGCTGGCCACGCTGGCCGATGCGGTGGTGGTCGAGGGCGCGGGCGGCTGGCACGTGCCGCTGTCGGACACGCACACCGGCGCCGACCTGGCCCAGGCCCTGGGCCTGCCGGTGCTGCTGGTCGTCGGCCTGCGCCTGGGCTGCCTGAACCACGCCGCGCTCACCGCCGAGGCGATTGCCGCGCGCGGCCTGCCGCTGGCGGGCTGGGTGGCCAACCACCTGAGCCCGGACATGGCTGCCACCAGCGAAAACATCGCCTGGCTGCGCCAGCGCCTGGCCGTGCCCCTGTGGGCCGAGCTGCCCTACCAGGAGGCACCCAATGCCCGCTCCCTGGCCGCGCACTTCACCCTGCACCCCCCTTTTTGACCCCCAAGGAATAACCATGCCCCATTTGATCGTCGAATACTCCGCCAACCTCAGCGGCCTGCCCGAGGCCGAGATGCTCGCCGCCCTCAACGCCACGCTCTGCGCCAGCCCGGAAATTCAGAACGAGGTCGATCTGAAAAGCCGCATCGTCGCTGTGGCGCAGTTCCAGGTCGGTACCGCCGATGTGCCGCGCGGCTTTGTGCACGCCCAGCTGCGCCTGCTGGCCGGGC
>JAJTBK010000464.1 GCA_021286965.1 Comamonadaceae bacterium
CACGCGCCGCCTGCGAGATGGAGCCGCCAGCACCGATCTGGCGCAGGATGTCGATGCGCTTGTCGGTACTCTCGTGGCCCAGGGCCTGGGCGTATGCGGGGGGATGGGTGGGCAAAGGGGCAGTCGGGGGCATGGCCCCGATCATGCCGAAGATCAAAGAGCCACAGGAGCTGGCCTGGCTATACTCGCCCGCTATTCAAACATGGAATAACGAAAGGATGCCTCCCATGCCCGCCTTCCTGCCCGCTGCTCTGCGCCCCCTCTCCCGCGCCGCCGTGCTGTGCTGCGCACTGTGCACCCTGGGCGCCCAGGCCGGGGAAGTGGCGGTGGCGGTGGCCGCCAACTTCACCGCGCCGATGCAGAAAATTGCCGCTGATTTTGAAAAAGACACCGGCCACAAGGCGCAGCTGTCGTTCGGCGCCACGGGCAAGTTCTACGCCCAGATCGCCAACGGCGCGCCCTTTGCCGTGCTGCTGGCGGCCGACGATGCCACCCCGGCAAAAATCGCCAAGGAGGGCCTGGGCGAGGCCAGCAGCCGCTTTACCTACGCCATCGGCCAGCTGGTGCTGTGGAGCAAGCAGCCGGGCTACGTCGATGCCGAGGGCAAGGTGCTGCACAAAACCGATTGGCCGCACATCGCCATTGCCAACCCCAAGCTCGCGCCCTACGGCGGCGCCGCCATGCAGACCCTGGACAAGCTCGGCCTGGCGCAGCAGGTGCAGGCGCGCATCGTGCAGGGCGAGAACATCGGCCAGACCTACCAGTTCGCCGCCTCAGGCAACGCCGAGCTGGGCTTTGTCGCCCTGTCGCAGGTGATGGAAGACGGCAAGCTGCGCGCCGGCTCGGCCTGGGTGGTGCCCGAGAGCCTGCACGACACCATCCGCCAGGACGCCATCTTGCTCAAGCCCGGCCACGACAACCCGGCGGCCAAGGCGCTGCTGGAGTACCTGCAGGGCGCCAAGGCGCGCGCCGTCATCCAGGCCTACGGCTATCGATTTTGATAGCACCTCACGCTTGATGGGTGCGGTTTACCGGTACATTTCGCCCATAAAACCGCATCCATCAAGCGCTACCAGCTAGCAAAACAAGAGCAATGCCCACGCTTGCGGCCGACGACTGGGCCGCCATCCTCCTCACCCTGCGCCTGGCGGGCACGACCACGCTGCTGCTGTTGCTGCTGTGCACGCCGCTGGCCTGGTGGCTGTCGCACACGCGCTCGCGCTGGCGCGGGCCGATCGGCGCCGTGGTGGCGCTGCCGCTGGTGCTGCCGCCGACGGTGATCGGCTTTTACCTGCTGGTGCTGATGGGCCCGAGCGGCCCCATCGGCCAGCTGACGCAGGCGTTGGGCTGGGGGCGGCTGCCGTTCACCTTTGCCGGGCTGGTGGTGGGCTCGGTGGTGTATTCGCTGCCCTTTGCCGTGCAGCCGCTGCAGCGCGCCTTCGAGGCCATGGGGCCGCGCCCGCTGGAGGTCGCGGCCAGCCTGGGCGCGGGGCCGCTCGACCGCTTTTTCACCGTCGCCCTGCCGCTGGCGCGCCCGGGCTTCATCACGGCAGCGGTGCTGACGTTTGCGCACACGGTGGGCGAGTTTGGCGTCATCCTCATGCTCGGCGGCAACATTCCGGGCGTGACGCGCGTGGTCTCGGTACAAATTTACGACCACGTCGAGGCCATGGAGTACGCCCAGGCGCACCACCTGGCGGGCGGCATGGTGGCGTTTGCCTTCATCGTCCTCGTACTGCTGCAGTGGTTGCAGCCCAAGGCAGCGCGATGAGCACCAACGGCGGTATTCAGGCACGGCTGCAGTTGGCGCGCGCCGATTTTTCCCTCGACGTCGATCTGCAGCTTCCAGGCCAGGGCGTGACGGCGCTGTTCGGCCCCTCGGGCTGCGGCAAGACGACGCTGCTGCGCGCCCTCGCCGGGCTCGAACGCGGCCAGGGGCGGGTGCAGGTCAACGGCGCCCTCTGGCAGGACAGCGCCAGCGGCCACTGGCTGCCCACGCACCGGCGCCAGCTGGGCTACGTGTTCCAGGAAGCGAGCCTTTTTCCGCACCTGAGCGTGCAGCGCAACATGGAATACGGCCTGCGCCGCCTGCCCGCCGCGCGCCGGCGCGTGTCGCTGGAGCAGGCGGTGGAGCTGCTGGGGCTGCAGGCGCTGCTGGCGCGCGCGCCGCACACGCTCTCGGGCGGCGAGCGCCAGCGGGTGGCGATTGCGCGCGCCCTGGCCGCCAGCCCCGCCATGCTGCTCATGGACGAGCCGCTGGCCGCCCTGGACGCGGCGCGCAAGGCCGAGCTGCTGCCCTACCTGGAGCGGCTGCAGCGCGGGCTCGACATTCCGCTGCTCTACATCAGCCACGCCAGCGACGAGGTCGCGCGCCTGTCGCAGCACCTGGTGCTGCTCGAACGCGGGCGCGTGCGCGCCCAGGGCGCGACGGCGGCGCTGCTGGCGCGCCCGGAC
>JAJTBK010000469.1 GCA_021286965.1 Comamonadaceae bacterium
CTTGGCGGGACTGGCGCCGCAGGCGTTTGGCGCCGCCATGCAGGCGCTGCTCGCGCCCGTGGTGCGCAGCACCGGCTGGCTGTACCTGCTGGTGGTGTTCATGGTGCTGGCGTTTTTGCTCTACCTGGCGTTCGGCCGCCTGGGGCGGCTGCGCATTGGCGGCGAGGATGCCGAGCCCGCGTTCTCGCACCGCAGCTGGCTGGCCATGCTCTTTGCCACCGGCATGGGCATCGGCCTGGTGTTCTGGGGCGCAGCCGAGCCGATCTCGCACTACGCCAAGCCGCCCGAGGGGCTGACGGCGGCCACGCCCGAGGCTGCGCGTGCGGCCATGCGCTACGCTTTTTTCCACTGGGGCCTGCATCCCTGGGCGATTTACGCCCTGATGGGCCTGGCCATGGCCTGGTTCCAGTACAACCGGGGTGGGCGCGGGCTGGTCAGCGACATGCTCGAACCCGTCATTGGCGCGCGCCACCGGGGGCCTTGGGGGCATGTGGTGAACATTGCCGCCGTCGTCGCCACCGCCATTGGCGTGGCCACGACGCTGGGCTTTGGCACCATCCAGATCGCCGCCGGACTGGAACGCGTACTCGGCCTGCACGCGGGCGTGCCGCTGCAGCTGGCCATCATCGGCGTCGCCTTTTGCCTGTACATGGCGTCGAGCGTCAGCGGGGTCGAGCGCGGCATGAAGTGGTTCTCCAACGCCAACCTGGTGCTGGCCGGCCTGCTGCTGCTGGCGGTGCTGCTGCTCGGGCCCACGGCCTTCATCCTCGACACCTTCACCACCACCCTGGGCAGCTACATCAACCAGCTGGTGACCATGAGCCTGCGCCTGTCGCCGTTCTCCAACGGCACCTGGGCGTTTGACTGGACGGTGTTTTACTGGGCCTGGTGGATTTCCTGGTCGCCCTTCGTCGGCGCCTTCATTGCCCGCGTCTCGCGCGGGCGCACGGTGCGCGAGTTCGTCGTCGGCGTGGTGCTGGCGCCCAGCCTGCTGGGGTTCGCGTGGTTCGCGGTGTTTGGCGGTGCGGCGCTGCAGGCGCAGATTTTTGGCCAGGTCGATCTGCTCGCCGCCCTGGCGCAGGGGTACGAGACGGTGCTCTTCGTGCTGCTCGGCCAGCTGCCCCTGGGCTGGCTGCTGGCGCTGGTGGCGCTCTTGCTGCTGGTGGTGTTCTTCGTCACTTCGGCCGATTCGGCGGTGCTGGTGCTCGCCAGCATGTCCACCGACGCCGCCGGCGACCCGCCCCTGGCGCGGCGCGTGGTCTGGGGCCTGGCGGTGGCGCTGATCGCGGCCGTGCTGCTGCTCGCCGGTGGCCTGCAGGCGCTGCAGGGCCTCATCACCCTGGCGGCGCTGCCGTTTGCGCTGCTGCTGGTGCTGGTCATGGTCAGCCTGTACCGCGTGCTCGATGCGGAAGATCAGCGCCTGCAGCGCCAGGCGCGGCGTGCGCGCCAGCGGGTGCAGGCGTGGATTGAGCGGGAGATGGGGCAGGGCCAGGGGGCTATGCCTGACGACGGGCCCAAGCGTTAATCTGAGGTCTGGGCGTGCTGCGTGTGCAAGCCCATTTCATGCGCAAGTTGGCGAACGCCGGTAATGAATTTGCCGTAGCTGTGCGAGCGATTGTGCTCAGGCTTGCGCAAATATTGCCCCATGAGCCGGGCTCCTGCGCCTTTTTGGAATTGAGGGACGAGCCGCTCCAATTCCCGTGAAGGCTTGAGCCAGGCGTCTGGGGCTGCAAATTTTTTGCGCAGGGCAGGGCTGCTGGTTTTGGGTTGTGCAAATGCGGTGGCCACTGCCTCCAAATCGCCCAGATACCAGGTTTCCAGCTCCTGGCACGCCAGGCGCACCAGGGTATCGGTGCGGCCTGCGGTGGCGCACAGGTGCTTGATTTTTTGCAGTACCTCGGAGCAATTGGCGCCGTCGTTGTCGCGCACGATCACGAAGCGGTCGCCTGGAAATTGCCAGGCGCTGAGTTTGCGTGGGATGCTGCGATCAAGGTCGGATTTGCCCTCGTGAGGAATGCACAAAAAATGCTGCCCCGCAATCCACCCAGGGATGAGCCTGGGCAGTAGGCCATCGAGGAGCAGTTTCATGGACGGCTCTTCCAGCAAAAAAACCAAGCGCCCGCTCATCAGTTCAATCCTGTGAATAGGCCTTGCTTCCAGAGCCAGCCAGGCAAATCCCCGGCTTTGACCAGCGCCTGCAGATTGGCGCAATCGCCGGCGCGGCTGACCTGTGTGAAGCCGTTTTCTTTGCGCAAACAATAAATTTCTTCGAGCTTGAGAGAGTTCAAGAAATCAGGCGAATGTGATGAGATGAAGACTTGTCCGCCCCGCTGCGCGTAGGCGCGGAACTCTTCGGCCAACTCGGGCAGCAGTTCGGGGTAGAGCTGGTTCTCGGGCTCCTCCACTGCCAGCAGTGGGTAGGGTTGCGGGTCGTTGAGCAGCACCAGGTAGGCAAACATCTTGATCGTCCCGTCCGAGACATGGCGGGCGACAAACGGGTCTTTGAAGCTGCCATCTTGAAAGCGCAAAACCAAACGCCCGTCTTCGGTTTGCCGTGGCTCTACCAGAGAGATGCCTGGGACGCGGGCCTTCATGGCCTGCAAAATTTTTGTAAAAGCCTGGGGGTGGTGTTCAAAAAGAAAATTGGCCACCAGGGGAAGGTTGTCACCCCGGGTGGAGAGGTGCTCGGCAAAACCATCTTCCTGGCTGGGGCGGGCTTCAGAAACGTGGAAGTCCGAGATATGCCAGTTCTCGATCATCAGGCGCAGCGCGCTCGCGGCCTTGAAACGATCGAACTGCCCCAGGCCCTTGACGGCAAGAATGTCGGGCGCATCCAGCGCCTGCACTTCGCGTGTGAGGTCTTCGTCTTGCTTGGAAAAATCTTCCTCGTTGGTGATCGCGTAGCCCTGACCTAGCTCGAAATCCAGAAAGTGAAATGGCTTGCCATTGGCACCGCGTTTGTAGCGCAGGATTTCGCGCGCCACCACGGCACGTCCCGTGGCACTGGGTTTGACGCGCAGTTGGTAGGTCACCAAGCGTTCTTTGCCCGTAATTTCTAGCCGGAACTGCAAGGTCAGCTCAATCGGTTCGTCGGCAAAACCACGGCTGGCCAATTCTTTGAAGCCACCGCGCTTGCTCACCGCTTTGCCCACATTCATAGCCAGCGCGTCTTTGAGGAAGGAGAACACATCAAACAAAGTGGACTTGCCCGTGCCATTGGCGCCGACGAGTACGCACAAACGCGGGATGGCGTTGAGCTTGACGTGCCGAAATAGTCGGTAGTTTTTGATTTCAATGGACTCAATTTGCATACGCAGGCTCCGGTACGAGGTCGGCTGCATCCATGCCTCGTCGGCAGGCTTGTCAGGTACGAGCGCCATCTTATCGTTTGCCCATGGCGTTAAAAGTGCAGGTTGGGTTGGCACGAAATTCGTGTAACACGAAATTCGTGTACGATGGCGACCATGAAGAACCTCACCATCACCGTGGACGACGACGTGCTCGACTGGGCCCGCATCGAGGCGGCGCGCCGGGGCACCAGCGTCTCGCGCATGGTGGGCGATTTCATGGCCGAGATGCGCCAGCGCGAAGATGCGTACGAGCGCGCCTACCTCGCCTGGCGCACCGACGAGCGCTGCTGGGCGGCGCCAAATGCTATTGATTCAGTAGCTTCTCGCGCTTGTCTGGCAAGGGCTACAGGCCAAAACCATTCTGAAAACAAAACGCCGGAGGCGGCATGACCCCGGTGTTCGTCGATACCTCGGTGCTGCTGGCGGCAGAGAACAGGGCGGCCGGCGCCGCACACGCCGCCGCACTCGCCTGGCTCGATGGCCTGTGGCGCACGCGCAGCGGGCGCACCGGCTGCCAGGCGCTGGTCGAGTTCTACGAGCGCAGCACCAGCGCCTGCCCGCCGCTGCCGCAGGGCGATGCGCGCGCCGCCATCCGCCGCTACCAGAGCTGGAACCCCTGGAAGACGGATGCCGCCACGCTGGAGACGGCCTGGGCCATCGAGGCGCGCCACCAGCTGCCCTGGGGCGACTGCCTGGCCCTGGCCTGCGCCCAGCACAGTGGCTGCGAGCAGTTGCTACACACCCAATTGCCCCATGGCGCGCAGTACGCCGGGGTGCAGATCGTGCACCCGGCGCTGCAGGCGCCGCCGGTTTCTTAGTGAGGTTTTGCCATGTCCGATGCCTTGACGCTCTCCGCCCTTGCCCGCATCCGCGCCGACGTGCGCGCCCTGCACGCCTACCAGGTGCAGGGTGCTGACGGCCTTTTGAAGATGGATGCCATGGAAAACCCGTTTTCCCTGCCGCCCGAACTGCAGGCCGCCCTGGGCCAGCGCCTGGGGCAGCTGGCGCTCAACCGCTACCCTGGCACGCGCACGCAGGAGCTGTGCGCCGCGCTGGCGCAGCACGCCGACATGCCGGCGGGCTGCCGCCTGATCCTGGGCAACGGCTCGGACGAGCTCATCAGCCTCATCGCCCTGGCCTGCGCGCAGCCGGGCGCCAAGGTGCTGGCGCCGGTGCCGGGCTTCGTCATGTACGCCATGAGTGCGCAGCTGCAGGGCCTGGGCTTTGTCGGCGTGCCGCTGCGCGCCGATGACTTCGCGCTCGACGAGGCCGCCATGCTCGCCGCCATTGCCGCCGAGCGCCCGGCCATCACCTTCCTGGCCTACCCCAACAACCCCACGGCCACGCTGTGGGATGAGGGTGCCATGCAGCGCATCATCGACGCCGCCGGCGCCGTCGGCGGCATCGTCGTCGTCGATGAGGCTTACCAGCCCTTTGCCAGCCGCAGCTGGCTCACGCAGATACGTGCCGAGCCGGCGCGCAACGGCCATGTGCTGCTCATGCGCACGCTCTCCAAGTTCGGCCTGGCGGGCGTGCGCCTGGGCTACCTCATCGGCGCGCAGGCGCTGGTCGATGAGGTGGACAAGGTGCGCCCGCCGTACAACGTGAGTGTTTTGAACTGCGAAGCGGCGCTGTTTGCACTCGAACACGCCGAGGTCTTTGCCGCCCAGGCGCAGCAGCTGCGCGCCGCGCGCACCGCGCTGCTGGCGCAGCTGCGCGCCCTGCCCGGCATCGAGCGCGTGTGGGACAGCGAGGCCAATATGGTGCTGATCCGCGTGCCCGATGCAGCCCGCACCTTCGACGGCATGAAAACCC
>JAJTBK010000480.1 GCA_021286965.1 Comamonadaceae bacterium
GCGTGCCCGATTTGGCGCAGGCGGTGTCGCTGCAAGAGAGCGCACGCCTGGTCAAGGTGCCGGGCATTGGCAAGAAAACCGCCGAACGCCTGCTGCTCGAACTCAAGGGCAAGATCGGCGCCGACATTGGCGCGCGCCCGCAGGCGGACAGCCAGGCCCAGGCCGACATCCTGCAGGCGCTGCTGGCCCTGGGTTACAACGACAAGGAAGCGGCTGCCGCCCTCAAGGCGCTGCCGGCGGACGTGGGCGTGAGCGAAGGCATCAAGCTGGCGCTCAAGGCCCTGGCCAAGTAAGGGGCCACCATGACCATCCACACCGACGACTTCGCCCCCGCCGCCCCGGCGCCCGCCCGGCGCATGGTGTCTGCCAGCGCCGCCCACGCGCAGGAAGAGGCCCTGGAGCGCGCCCTGCGCCCCAAGCTGCTGGGCGACTACGTGGGCCAGGCGAAAGCGCGCGAGCAGCTCGAAATCTTCATTGGCGCGGCCAAAAAGCGTGGCGAGGCGCTGGACCACGTGCTGCTGTTCGGCCCGCCGGGGCTGGGCAAGACCACGCTCAGCCACATCGTCGCCGCCGAGCTGGGCGTGCAGCTGCGCCAGACCAGCGGCCCGGTGCTGGAAAAGCCCAAAGACCTGGCGGCGCTGCTCACCGGCCTGGAAAAGAACGACGTGCTGTTCATCGACGAGATCCACCGCCTCTCGCCCGTGGTCGAGGAAATCCTCTACCCGGCGCTGGAGGACTACCAGATCGACATCATGATCGGCGAAGGCCCGGCGGCGCGCTCCATCAAGCTCGACCTGCAGCCCTTCACCCTGGTGGGTGCGACCACGCGCGCGGGCATGTTGACCAACCCGCTGCGCGACCGCTTTGGCATCGTCGCACGGCTGGAGTTTTATACGCCCGAGGAGCTCTCGCGCATCGTCACGCGCTCCAGCGCCTTGATGCAAGCGCCCATGGATGCCGACGCCAGCATCGCGATCGCCCGGCGCAGCCGGGGCACGCCGCGCATTGCCAACCGGCTTTTGCGCCGCGTGCGCGACTACGCCGATGTGAAGGGTGATGGCCGCATCACCCTCGGCATCGCGCAGCGCGCGCTGGCCCTGCTCGACGTCGATCCCGAGGGCTTTGACGTCATGGACAGAAAGCTGCTCGAAGCCGTCATCCACCGCTTCGACGGCGGCCCGGTGGGGCTGGACAACATCGCCGCCAGCATTGGCGAGGAGGCGGGCACGATCGAGGACGTGATCGAGCCCTACCTCATCCAGCAGGGCTTTTTGCAGCGCACGCCGCGCGGGCGCGTGGCCACGCTCGCGGCCTACCGCCATCTGGGCGTGGCGCCGCCGCAGAGCCCGGTTTAGAACACGCGCTTAACCCAGCAGCACCAGCCCCGGCGGCAGGCTGTCGCCCAGGCTGCGCTGGCGGTCTTCGGCACTCATGGCCTGCACCTGCTGTAGCGGTTCGAGCCAGCGCGCCGGGGCGCCGCTGCTGCGCAGCCGCTGCAGCACCTGCTGGCGCACGGCGTCGTCAAAGTCGAGCGTGCGCTCGCCGCACAGGCGCGCGATCTGCACGGCGGCGAACATGGCCGGCTCGTTCTTGCGCCAGTCCTGCGCCAGCGTGGCGTCCAGAAATTCCTGCGCCGCAGCCGGTGGCATGACAAGGTGGGCGTTGGCCGCCAGCGGCTGGCGCGCGGCCAGGCGGCCAATGGCCCACCAGGTGTGCTGCGGCTCGTCCGGGCGCTGCAGGCGCTGCAGCATCCACTGGCCCATCTCCTGGCGGTACTGCCAGGGCACGGCCTCCATGGCGGCAAACAGGCGCAGCATGTCGTCGTAGCTGCCCCAGCGTGCGCGCGCGGTGCGCTGCACGGTCTGCTGCATCTTGCCGGCCACGTCTTCGAGCACCTGCAGCTGCTGGCCTTCGTCCAGGCCGGCGGCCACGCGCCGCCACAGCACCCACCATTCGGTCCAGTTGCTGCCCTCGCCCGGATGGCCCAGGCCCTGGGCGTACAGCGGCCACAGCTGCTGCAGGCGCCAGGCGTCGAGCTGCGCGCCCAGGCCCGGGCGCAGGCACCAGCCGGCAAGGTTGAGCCAGGCGCGTTCGTGCTCGGGGCTGCGCCGGCGGCGCTTGGCCTGCGCCAGCAGGGTGTCGAACAGGGCGCGCAGCAGGGCCATGTCCCAGTCGGCGCGCGGGCCCAGGGTTTTTTCCAGCGCGGTGCGCAGCTGGCGCACCTCCTTGGCGTCCACGGCCTGGGCCTGGGGGCCGAAGATGCGCTCGATCTGCGCCTGCGCAGCGGCCAGATTTTGGGGGTTTCTTTTGGTGTCTTTTTGGGCGCTAGCAATTGCTGGGTCAGCGTCAGCAGCTATTGAATTGGTAGCGTTTGCAGCGCGCACGGCAAAGGGCAGCAGCCAGCTTTGCCCGTCGGGGCCGAGGCAGCGCACCTCCAGCGTGCCGACTTCGCTCATCTGCGCCTGCAGCTGTACTTCGATCCGGGCGCTGGCGCGGCCCTCGGGCGCGGGCAGCACGTGGGCCAGGGGCGGCAGCTCGTGCCAGCCTTCGCCGTCCAGGGGCAGCAGCTGCCCGGCCTGGGCCTGCCCGCTGCTGCGCGCCACCAGGTCAAAGCGCACCGGCTGGCCCAGCTGCAGGGCAAAGCGGCGCCCGGTGAGCGTCAGGCGCAGGCCCTCCTCGGTGCCGCGCGGCAGCAGGCACAGCGCCTGGGCCGGGTGGCTGCCGTTTTTTCTGGGCAGCACCAGCCAGTAGCTGCGGGCGGCGCCGCCGCCGATGTGCAGCGCTCTATTTTTGATAGCTTTTGGCGCTTGCCCCTCAAGGGCTGGGGCCTTGTTTTGCTCATAAACGGCCTGCGCATGGGCGGCGGCGCCGCGTGCCACGGCCCAGTCGGGGTGCGGGTTGTGCAGCAGGCGCAGCGGCGCGCCGCGCCAGGCTTGGAGCTGCGCCAGCAGGCGTTCGGCCAGGGCCGGGGCGTGGAATACGCCGCCGTTGAGCAGCAGGGTGTCGGGCCAGTCACCGCCCGCCTGTTGCGCCAGGAACTGCGCCAGGTGGCGGGTGATGGCCGCATCCTGCGGGTAGGGCAGGCCCAGGCTGCGCAGGGCGCTCTGGCGGCGTGCCGGTTGGGCGTCGGCGGGCACCAGGGGGAAGAAGCCTTCGAGCACGGTGGCCTGCACCTGCGTGCGTGTGAGGGTGCAGCTGCGCGTTTGCGCCAGCAGGCGGCTGCCGCTACCCAGCAGGGTGACGCTGGTGTGCTCGGGGGCGCCGTCGGCCAGCAGCTGTTCTTTGGCCAGGCGGCAGCGCTGCACCAGCTGGGCAAAGCGCGGCGGTGCCAGGCGCTTGCCAGGGCCGGCAAAGGCGGCTTCGAGCTGGTGCGCCAGGGCCAGATCCATGTTGTCGCCGCCGAGCATCAGGTGCTCGCCCACGGCCACGCGCGTGAGCTGCGGCGGTGCGCCGTCGGCGCCGGCCTGTACGCGCACCAGGGTCAGGTCGGTGGTGCCGCCGCCGATGTCCACCACCAGCACCAGGCGGCTGTGCGCGAGCTGCGCGGCCAGCGCCGGGCCTTGCAGCACCAGCCAGTCGAGGAAGGCGGCCTTGGGCTCTTCGAGCAGCTGCAGCGGCGGCAGGCCCGCGCGCGTGGCGGCCTGCAGCGTCAGGGCGCGCGCGCCTTCGTCGAACGAGGCCGGCACGGTCAGCGCCAGGGCTTGCTGCGCCAGCGGGGCCTCGGGGTGGGCGGCGTCCCAGGCGTGGCGCAGGTGCGCCAGGGTGGCGGCGCTGGCGTCCAGGGGCGAGATTTTGACGAC
>JAJTBK010000503.1 GCA_021286965.1 Comamonadaceae bacterium
GTCGCCGCCCTGCTGCTGGGCGTGCTGCTGTGGGTGGTGTTGCGCCTGGGGCTGCGCCTGAAGCGCAAGCGCTTTGGCAGCCGCCTGCTGGTCAAGCTGGCGGGCATTTTTGCCCTCGTCGGGCTGGTGCCGGGGCTGCTGATCTACGTCGTCTCGTACCAATTTGTCTCGCGCTCGATCGAGAGCTGGTTCGACGTCAAGGTCGAAGGCGCGCTGGTCGCCGGCGTCAACCTGGCGCGCGTCACGCTCGACACCATTGCCACCGACATGGCGCACAACACGCGCCAGGCCAGCGCCCAACTCGCCGGCGTGCCCGACGCTGCCGCCGGCCTGGTGCTCGAACGTATCCGCGACCAGCTTGGCGCCACCGACCTGGTGCTGTGGAGCGGTGCTGGCCAGGCCCTGGCCAGCGTCGGTCAGTCGCGCTACGAACTCACGCCTGAGCGCCCGAATGCGCAGCAGCTGCGCAGCGTGCGCGTGAACCAGCCGCTGTACCAGATCGAGGGCCTGGACGACACCGCACAGCCGCAGGCGCTGCAACACGCGCGCGTCAAGACCCTGGTGCTGGTCAGCAGCGCGCAGCTCGATCTGCTGCAGGAGCCGCGCTTCCTGCAGGCCACCCTGCCCCTGCCGGCGGCGCTGGTGGCCAACGCCGCCGCCGTGCAGGAGGCGAACCGCGAATACCAGGAGCGCTCGCTCGCGCGCGGTGGCCTGCGCCGCATGTACATCGGCACCCTGACCCTGAGCCTGTTCCTGTCGGTGTTCGGCTCCGTGCTGCTGGCACTGCTGCTGGGCAACCAGCTGGCACGCCCGCTGCTGGTGCTGGCCGAAGGCGTGCGCGAAGTGGCGCAGGGCAACTTGAGCCCCAAGGCGGCGCTGCAGGGGCGCGACGAGCTCGGGGGGCTGACGCGCTCGTTTGCCCTCATGACCGAGCAGTTGGCGGACGCGCGCAGCGCCGTCGAGCGCAGCATGGGGCAGCTCGACGCCGCACGTGCCAACTTGCAGGCCATGCTCGACAACCTCACCGCCGGCGTGCTGGTGCTCGATGCGCAGGGCGTGCTGCAATCGGCCAACCCCGGCGCCACGCGCATCCTGCGTGCGCCGCTGGCCGCCTACCAGGGCCGCGCCCTGGCCGAGGTGCCGGAGCTGGCGGCCTTCGGCGCCGCCGTGCAGCAGCAATTCGACAGCCTGGCCGCCGACCGCCAGCTGCTGCATGGCCTGGACCACTGGCAGCAATCGTTCGTGCTGCACGCACCGCCCGGCGGCAATGCGCACAGCGGCACCAGCCTGGTGGTGCGTGGCGCCGAGCTGCCCGACGCCTCGCGCCTGCTGGTGATCGACGACATCACCGAAATCGTCTCCGCCCAGCGCACCCAGGCCTGGGGCGAGGTGGCGCAGCGCGTGGCGCACGAGATCAAGAACCCGCTCACCCCCATCCAGCTCTCGGCCGAGCGCCTGCAGATGAAACTCTCGGGCAAGCTGCCCGAGGCCGAGGAGGCGATCCTGGCGAAATCGGTGCGCACCATCGTCGAGCAGGTCGGCGCCATGAAGCGCCTGGTCAACGAGTTCCGCGACTACGCCCGGATGCCCGCCGCCGAGCTGCAGCCCCTGGACCTGAACGCCCTGGTGGCCGACGTGCTGCAGCTCTACGGCAGCGAAAACGCCCTCGTGCCGGTGCACACCGAACTCGATCCCGCCTGCCCGGCCATCGCCGGTGATGCCCAGCAACTGCGCCAGGTCGTGCACAACCTGCTGCAAAACGCCCAGGATGCCAGCGCCGAGCAGGCGGCGGCGCTGCAGCAGCCGAGCGCGCCGGTGCGCCTGAGCACGCACTGGAGCGCCGCCACGCGCCGCGTGCGCCTGACGGTGAGTGACAGCGGCGGCGGCTTTGCGCCGCACATCCTGCAGCGCGCCCTCGAGCCCTACGTCACGAGCAAGGCCAGCGGCACCGGCCTGGGCCTGGCGGTGGTGAAGAAAATCGCCGACGAGCATGGCGCCCGGCTCGATCTGGTCAACCGTATGGAAAACGGCAAGGTGGCGGGGGCGCAAGTGTCGCTATCATTCGCTCCTGAACGGACGGTGGGGATTTCACAACAGGTGTGAACAACACCGCATTGCACGACAAGACGCGTCTCATACATGGCAAATATTTTGGTGGTGGATGACGAACTCGGCATCCGGGATTTGTTGTCCGAAATCCTCAACGACGAGGGGCACAGCGTAGAGCTGGCAGAAAACGCCACCCAGGCGCGCAACGCCCGCGCGGCCAGCGGCTATGACCTGGTCTTGCTCGACATCTGGATGCCCGACACCGACGGCGTCACGCTGCTCAAGGAATGGGCCGCCACCGGCCTGCTGACCATGCCGGTCATCATGATGAGCGGCCACGCCACCATCGACACCGCCGTCGAGGCCACGCGCATCGGCGCTTTCTCCTTCCTCGAAAAACCCATCACCCTGCAAAAACTGCTCAAGGCCGTGGAACAGGGCCTGGCGCGTACCCAGGCGCAGCCGGCTCCGGCGGCGGCCGTGCTGGTGCGTCCGCTGGCGGCCGCCGGCGAGGGCGTGGTGTTGCCCTTGCCCGTCATCCAGCCCGTGATGCCGCTGGACATGGCGCCCCATGCGCACCAGGGCTTTGACCTCGACCGCCCGCTGCGCGAGGCGCGCGATGGTTTCGAGAAAGCCTACTTCGAGTTCCACCTCGCCCGCGAAGGCGGTTCCATGACCCGCGTGGCCGAAAAAACCGGCCTGGAGCGCACCCACCTGTACCGCAAGCTGCGCCAGCTCGGCGTTGAACTCGGACGCAACAAGCGCGGATAAATTTCACCCAGGTCTTTTTGGGCGATGATTTTTCTGCTTATAATTGAAGTCTTGGCTCGGTAGCTCAGTTGGTAGAGCAGCGGATTGAAAATCCGCGTGTCGGTGGTTCGATTCCGCCCCGAGCCACCAAAACATCACGCCCAACCCTTCTCGGTTGGGCGTTTTTGTTTGTGGGCCCTGTTCGGGGCGCCTCCGTGTCGGCGCGATGCGTGCGTCACCTAGGCACCACCGCTTGGTGGGGGTGCAATGCAGCGTTTTCGCCGTGGTGACATGCTTTTTGTCGATGAGCCAGGCTTGCAGGCATTGCCGGAGGCTGAGGACGTATGCCTAGCCCTTGAATCTAGTTTTATGCCACGGCGCACTTCTTGAGCGTGTCCCAGGTGCGTGTCGTCACGCGCTTGCCCAGCGTCTTTTCAATGAGCGCCATGAATACGGGGCCGCGCGCGTGCGGAATATAGACCGTGAATGCTTCCTCGCCTTCGAGGGCCAGGATGCGGGCGCCTTCCTGCGTGATAGGGAGCGCTAGCTGGCCTGGATGCGGCGCGCCCAGGAAGGTGACAACCCGTTTTTCGTCGGGCAAGAGGTCAAATCCAGTGAACGGATCTCTCTTGACCAAGGCCAGCAAGTGCTCGCTGCTGCGTACCAGGACGGGGAAGCTTCGGGGCAGGTGTTTTGCCATTCCGGATTCAAGGTGCTTGGCCCAATCGGACTCTGGCCTGGGGTCGCCCGTGAACGCCACGTTGCCGCTGGAGAGCACTGTTTTGACTTCCGTGCAGCCGATTTTTTCAAAACACGCCTTGAGATCGGCCATCTTGGCATTCATGGGGCTGACACCGCGCAGCAAGGCGACGTAGCGTGGCATGGGCAGCAACCTCAGGCGGGCATCGGTACGTTCACCATCCAGGGCGTGCCGAAACGGTCGCGCACCATACCAAAGCCTGGCGACCAAAAGGTGGCAGCAAAAGGCATCACGGCCCGACTGCCTCGGGCGAGACCATCGAACAGGCGCTGGCTCTCGGTGACCCCGGCGGCCTGAATCGAGACCCATAGGCCCTGTGGCTGCTGGTAGCCGTCGCCGCAACTGGCGTCGGCGCCGGGCATGGCATCCGAACCCATCAACGCTTGTGAGCCGACCTGCAGGTGCATGATGCGGTTGCGGGCCGCTTCGGACAGCGCCGGCATACCAGATTGCGCCGGCATGTCGCCAAAATGGCTTTGGTGCACGATGGTGCCGCCAAACAACTGGGCGTAGAACGCAAAGGCCTCGGTGCAGTGGCCGTCGAATTGGAGATAGGGGTTGAATTGCACGGTTGTCTCCTGGCATTAAGACAAGGGGGATTGCGGCAGCGCACATCAATCACCGGGCGGTCTCAACTCTGAAGTGCAACACCTCACAACGGGTAATGTACGCAGATGGGACTGAGATACACGCACTTGCAACCTGAAGAGAGAATGACACTGGCGTCGCTGCGCCAGCAGGGCTGGAGCATCCGGGCCATT
>JAJTBK010000514.1 GCA_021286965.1 Comamonadaceae bacterium
TGTTTCTGTGTAATGGCATCGCCAGCGCCATACCGGCTGCATTGATGCTGTTCTTTGCACAGGACAGGCTTCTGGCCACGCAGCAGCAGATTGCATTGTTTTTAGTTCTTTACTTCGTCAGTGCAGCGGCCTCTATGCCGGCATGGTTGCGCGTCGTGCAACGTTTTGGACTGGAGCGCGCTTGGCTTGCCGGCATGCTGCTTGCGGTAGCGTGCTTCGGCTGGGCTGGTGGCTTGGAGGGTGGCCAGGTCGTGGCGTTTGGCGTGATCTGTGTGCTCTCTGGGGTGGCGCTGGGGGCTGATTTGGCCGTGCCCGGCGCACTGTTGGCGATGCTGATCGAGCGCCACGGCGCCCAGGGCGTGCACGACGGCGCCTACCTGGGTTGGTGGAATCTGACCACCAAACTCAATTTAGCGCTGGCCGCCGGCGCCACGCTGCCCCTCCTGCAGTGGCTGGGCTACACACCTGGCAGCCAGGATGTGAACGCGCTGCAGCACCTGGCATGGACGTACGCGCTGCTGCCCTGCGCGCTCAAGCTGGTGGCCGCGTGGTTGCTGCACTGGCTGCTGATCGATTCTCCAGACCACCCCCCAGGAGTGACACCATGAGTACACGCCGCCATGTTTTGTTGACCCTGCTTGCGGGCTCGGCCGTCCTGGCGGGCTGTGCCGGGCCGCAGGTGAGTGACTACGCCCAGCAGCGCCCCGCGCTGCAGCTGGACCGCTACTTCAATGGCCGCATCCGTGCCCACGGCATCTTTCAGAAGCGCGGCGGCGAGGTGGTGCGTCGCTTCACCGTGGTCATGGACTGCCATTGGGAGGGCAACCAGGGCGTGCTGGACGAAGCCTTCAGCTATTCCGACGGCAGCACATCCCGCCGCGTCTGGCGCCTGACCAAGCACGAGGGCGGGCGCTACACCGGCCGCGCCGACGACGTGGTGGGCGAGGCCGCCGGGAAGGAGTCCGGCAACGCCTTCCGTTGGGGCTACACCCTGCGCCTGCCGGTGGACGGCAAGGAGTACGAGGTGCAGTTCGACGACTGGATGTTCCTGGTCGATGAACACGTGATGCTCAACCGCGCCACCATGAGCAAGTTCGGCATCACGCTGGGCGAAGTACTGCTGTCGTTTACCAAGGAATAAGGCCATGTCCCTCAACCCCCCCATCACCGACTGGCAAAGCAAGCGCGTATGGCTGGTGGGCGCGTCTACCGGCATTGGGCGCGCCGTGGCCGTGCTGCTGCACGCACGCGGAGCGCAGGTCTGCGTTTCGGCCCGCCAGCAAGGCCTGCTTGACGCATTCGTGCGCGAGCACCCCGGCAGCCAAGCGCTGGCGCTGGACGTGACCGACGCCCAGGCGACGGCCAGCGCGGCGCAGCAGCTGTTGCAAGACGGGCCGCTGGATCTGGTGTTTTACTGCGCCGGCTATTACCGCCCTATGGCGGCCGACGCGCTGGACCTGCCTGCGCTGCTGCAGCACCAGCGCGTCAACGTCGCGGGCGCGCTGCATGTGCTGGCCGCGGTGGTGCCCGCGCTCTTGCAGGCCGCCCGCGCCGGGCGCGCGCCGCACCTGAGCCTGGTGGCCAGCGTGGCCGGCTGGCGCGGCCTGCCGCAAAGTCTGGCCTACGGGCCCACCAAGGCGGCGCTGATCAACCTGGCGGAGAACCTGTTCCTCGACCTGCGGCCCAAGGGCGTGGGCGTGAGCCTGGTTAACCCCGGCTTTGTCGATACGCCGCTCACGGCGCAAAACCAGTTCACCATGCCGTCCCTCATCACACCCGAACAGGCGGCGCTGGCCATCGTGCGCGGCTGGGAGCGGGGGGCGTTTGAATCGCATTTTCCCAAGCGCTTCACGGGCGTGCTCCGCGTGATGCGCTGCCTGCCGTACCGCTGGTATTTCCCGCTGGTGCACCGCTTCACCGGCCTATGACCCATGCAGACCTCTCCCGCCGCTTCGTGCCCCGACACCCCCGCCGCCACCCGAAGACTGATTGCGCTGTACGAGCAGCTCAGCCCGGCGCACCTGGCGCGGCTGGGCGACTACTACGCGCCCGACGCGCAGTTCAAAGACCCCTTCAACGACGTGCGCGGCGTGCCCGCCATTGCCCAGGTGTTTGCGCACATGTTTGACACCCTGGATCAGCCGCGCTTCGTCGTCACGCAGCACCTCGTGCAGGGCGAGCAGGCGTTTCTGGCCTGGGAATTTCACTTTCGCATGCGGCGCTGGCGTCCCCAGGCGGCGCAATGCATTCGCGGTGCCACCCTGGTACGCTTTGACGCCCAGGGGCGCGTGGCGTTGCACCGCGACTACTGGGACGCCGCCGAGGAGCTGTACGAAAAACTGCCGCTGCTCGGCACGCTGATGCGCTGGCTGCGCAAGGCCGCATCTGCCACCCACAAGACCGCACCATGATCATCGTTCACCACCTTGAAATGTCGCGCTCCCAGCGCATCCTCTGGCTGCTGGAGGAGCTGGGCGTGCCCTACGAAATCCGCCTCTACCGGCGCGACCCGGCAAGCCGGCTGGCACCGCCCGAACTCAGGCGCATCCACCCCCTGGGCAAATCGCCCGTGGTGACCGATGGCGATGCCGTGGTGGCCGAGTCCGGCGCCATCATCGAATACCTGGCTGAGCGCTTTGGCGCCCAGGCTCCGGCAGAGCTTGCCCACCTGGAGCCCGCACGTGGCACGCCAGAGCATCGCCAGTGCCGCTTTTGGATGCACTACGCCGAGGGCTCTCTGATGAACTGGCTGGTGATGAAGCTGGTGTTCGACTCCATTCCGCGCCAGCCCATGCCGTTCTTGGTGCGGCCCGTGGCCCGCGCCCTGTGTGCCAAGGTGCAGCAAAAGCTCATCACGCCGAACGTGCAGACCGCGCTGGCCTTTATGGAGGCGCACCTGGCGCAGCACCCCTGGTTTGCGGGCGAGCACCTCAGCATGGCGGACTTTCAGATGAGCTTTGCCGTGGAGGCAGCCCTGGCCCGGGGCGGCAACGAAGCGGCCTGGCCGCATCTGGCCGCCTACCGCCAGCGCCTGCAGGCACGGCCTGCCTACCAGCGTGCGCTGCAAAAGGGCGGGCCGGTGTTGATGTCCTCGTGAACCGCCCATGACGACGGAAAAAATACCTGCGGGCAACAACGGCGTGGCGGTTGCGGCCCCCGGCGCCCTGGTGTGGCTGCGCCGTGACCTGCGCTGCGACGACCACGCCGCGCTCTACCACGCGCTGCGCCGCTATGAGCGCGTGTACTGCGCCTTCGTGTTCGACACCGACATCCTGGACGCGCTGCCCACGCGCTGCGACCGGCGCGTCGAATTCATCCATGCCAGCGTGCTGGAGCTGCACGCTGGCCTGCAGCAGCTGGCCGCGCGCAGCGGCGCGCCCGGCGGCGGGCTCATCGTGCGCCATGGCCCGGCGCTGACGAGCATCGTGCAACTGGCGCAGGCGCTGGGCGTGCAAGAGGTGCTGGCCAACCGCGACTACGAGCCCCAGGCCCTGAAACGCGACCAGCGCGTGGCCCAGGCCTTGGGCGAGTTGGACATTGCCTTCAGCGACTACAAAGACCAGGTGCTGCTGGAGCGTGACGAGGTGCTGACCCAGCAGGGCCGGCCCTACAGCGTGTTCACCCCCTACAAGCGCGCCTGGCTGCAAAGGCTGGATGCCTTCCAGCTCAAGCCCTATCCCGTTGAACGCTACGCCCACCACCTGGCACCGCCCCCCGCGGGCGAGCGCCTGCCCACGTTGGCAGACTTGGGCTTTGCCGCCACCAACCTGCACGCGCTGCCCCTGCCCACCGGCATGCGCGGCGCGCAGCAGCTGCTACAAGACTTTGCGCCGCGCATGGAGGCGTATCACGAGGCGCGCGACTACCCCGGGCGCAAGGGCGTGTCCTACCTGTCGGTGCACCTGCGCTTTGGCACCGTCTCCATCCGCCAGCTGGCGGCGCTGGCGGCGCAGCAGGCGGGCCAAGGCAGCGCGGGCGCGCAGACCTGGCTGTCCGAGCTGGCCTGGCGCGACTTTTATTTCATGATCCTGTGGCACCACCCGCAGGTGCTCACCCAGTCCTTCAAGCCCGAATACGACCGCGTACAGTGGGACGAGGCCCCTGAGCTGTGGCAGGCCTGGTGCGAGGCGCGCACCGGCTACCCGCTGGTCGATGCCGCCATGCGCCAGATCTTGCAGACCGGCTATATGCACAACCGCCTGCGCATGGTGGTGGCCAGCTTCTTGACCAAAGATCTGGGCATTGACTGGCGCCGCGGCGAGCGCTTTTTTGCCCAGCACCTGAACGACTACGACCTGGCCGCCAACAACGGCGGCTGGCAATGGGCCGCGTCCACCGGCTGCGATGCGCAGCCGTACTTCCGCATCTTCAACCCCATCACGCAGTCGCAAAGGTTTGACCCCGACGGCAAATTCATTCGCCGCTACCTGCCCGAGCTGGCGCGGGTGCCGAATGCGCACATCCACTTTCCTGCCGCCATGAAGCCGCTCGAGCTGGCGGCCTGCGGCCTGCGGCTGGGGGTGGACTATCCGCTGCCCGTGGTTGAGCACGCGCGGGCCCGCGAGCGCACACTGATGCGTTTTTCGCCTATTTCATAAAGTGAAGTTTCATGAGGGCGCAGAACTATGGAATTACGTCACCTCCGTTACTTCTTAGCCGTTGCTGAAGAACTCCACTTCGCCCGTGCGGCAGAACGGTTGCACATTGATCAGTCACCTCTGTCCCGCGCTATCAAAGAGCTGGAGGAGGAACTGGGAGCGAGCCTGTTTGTTCGCACCACCCGTAGCACTCAGTTAACCCGTGCTGGGCGACTTTTCCAGGAACACGTTCCACGCGTCTTCGCCGCCATGGAACAGGCACGCGATAGCGTCAGATCAGCTGCCAGCGGCTTTCATGGTCAGCTACGTATTGCCTTATCCGACGGCATCACACCATCGCGCCTACCCGCTCTCTTGGCGCAATGCCGAGAGGAAGACCCAGAGGTCGAAGTTCGGTTGTTCGAGGTTCCGCTGATCCAACAGATCAAGGGGCTGCATGATGAACTGTATGACGCCGGCTTCTCTATGGCCGAAGACGCAGGCGATGGCATCGTGGTTACGCCCGCCTGGGATGACGAACTGATGGTAGCGGTGCCAGCTCGCCATCCGTTGCTCGCTTTCAAGAAAGTGCCACTGGAGGAAGTGCTGCGCTATCCGCTGACTCTGGGCGACCCGGCAGTCTGCGAAGGCCACGCACGCCAGATTGATCGCTTTATACGCAAGCTTCAACAAGAGCCGTTGATAGCCCAGCGCGTAGCGACCTTCGACGTGATGATGGCGCTGGTTTCTGCCGGCTTGGCTTTGGGACTAGCAGGCGAGGCACATATCGCCTCCAGCCGTGAGCAAGGTGTCGTAGCCCGGCGCTTAGCAGGTAAGCCCCCTATGCTCACGACCTATTTGCTGCGCAGAGATGCGAAACCTTCCGAGGAGTTGGCCCGATTTATCGAACGCTTGGCCTTCATTGATTCGGCAGATAACCTGGGCGTCATCGAAAAATCTCCTACTACCCGATGAAAGGACTGGAACCATGAACAAAATGCTTCCGCTGCTGATGATGGCCGCTGCGTTGGCGGCATGTGGCCAATCCCAGCCTTCGGAAACCGTGGACTACCTTGTGGCCCATCCCGAGCGCATCAAGGAACTCCAGCGCCAATGCAAGGAGGATCGTTCGAAGGTCGGCGACGAACTCTGCGTGCGCGCGGCTGAAGCCGCCAATCGGCGCTTCTTCGGTGATCGGCCGGAGCAAAAGACGAAATAACGTCCGCCGCTGTCGTATCGCTGCGACGAAGCTCTCGCTATTACCTCCATACGCCGCAACGCGCCCGCGTTCGCGGCATTTTTATTGCCTTCGCCTCTGAAAGAAATCTGGCCTTTTCAGCCTGAATTACCGGGCGGTCTCAACTCTGAAGTGCAACACCTCACAACGGGTAATGTACGCAGATGGGACTGAGATACACGCACTTGCAACCTGAAGAGAGAATGACACTGGCGTCGCTGCGCCAGCAGGGCTGGAGCATCCGGGCCATT
>JAJTBK010000315.1 GCA_021286965.1 Comamonadaceae bacterium
CAACGGCGCCGGCAAGAGCACCTTGTTCAAGATGATGCTCGGCCTCATCACGCCCACCGCCGGCAGCATCGTCATCGGCGGTACGCCCGTGGGTGGGCGCGACTTTCGCCAGGCCCGCCGCCAGCTCGGCTACCTGCCCGAGAACGTGGTGTTGTACGACAACCTCGACGGCTTGGAGACCCTGCACTTCTTCGCCCGCCTCAAAGGCGCGCCGCTCGATCAATGCCAGCCCATGCTCGAACGCGTGGGCCTGGCGCACGCCGGCAAACGCCCGGTGCGCGAGTACTCCAAGGGGATGCGCCAGCGCCTGGGCTTTGCGCAAGCGCTCCTGGGCAGCCCGCGCGTGCTGTTCCTCGACGAGCCGACAAATGGCCTCGATCCGCAGGCCATCCGCGACTTTTACGCCACCCTGCGCGGCCTGCAGCAGCAGGGCGTGACCATCATCATCACCTCGCACATCCTGTCGGAGCTGCAAGAGCGCGTCGATCGCCTGGCCATTCTCGCCAGCGGCCGGCTCCAGGCCCTGGGCAGCGTGCAGGAGCTACGCGAGCGCACCGGCCTGCCGCTGACGATAGAAATCGACCTGGCGAGCGACGCCATCGCCCCCGCCACCGCCGCCTTGCAGGCGGCCACCGGCTGCAGCGCTCTGCCACGCGCGCAGGGGCTGGAGCTGCAATGCCCGCGCGAACACAAAATGGCCGTGCTCGCCGCCCTCGCACCCCTGGGCGCGCAGGTGCGTGACGTGCGCCTGATCGAACCCTCGCTCGAAGACATGTTCTTCGGCCTCTCTGCCTGATCGTCCTGCCCCATGGAATTGACCCCTATCCTCACTGTGGCCGCCAAAGAGCTGCGCGACCGCCTGCGCAACCGCTGGGTGCTGGCCGTGGCCCTGGTGTTCACCATCTTCTCGCTCGTCATCGCCTACTTTGGCGGTGCGCAGCAGGGCCAGGTGGGCTTTCGCTCGATCGAATTCACCATCGCCAGCCTGGTCAGCCTCGTCATTTACCTGATCCCGCTGATCGCGCTGCTGCTGGGCTTTGACGCCATCGTCGGCGAGCGCGAGCGCGGCTCGCTGGACCTGCTGCTGGCGCTGCCGATCACGCGCCTGGAGCTGCTGCTGGGCAAATACCTGGGGCTGGCGCTGGCGCTCACGCTCTCGACCGTGGCCGGCTTTGGCGTCGTGGCGCTCATCATGGCGCGGCACCTGAGCGCCAATGCCCTGTACCACTTCGTCGGCTTCGTCCTCAGCTCGGTGCTGCTCGGGCTGGCGTTCCTGAGCCTGGCGGTGCTGCTGTCGGTGCTGGCGCGCGAGCGCACCCGCGCCTCGGGCCTGGCCATTGCCACCTGGTTCTTCTTCGTGCTGGTGTTCGACCTGCTGCTGCTGGGCCTGTTGGTGACCACGGGCGGCCAGTTTGCCAGCGACGCCTTTGCCTGGCTGCTGCTGCTCAATCCAGCCGACGTGTTCCGCATCCTCAACGTCTTCTCGCTCGACGACGTGCGCACCCTCTACGGCCTGGCCAGCGTGGTGCCCGCGTCGCTCGGCAACCCGCTGACCATGGGCGGCGTGATGCTCGCCTGGATCGCCCTGCCCCTCGCCCTTGCCCACTGGAGATTCAAGCCATGATGCCCCGCGCCCTGCCCCGCCACGCCCTGCTCGCCACACTCACGGCCCTGGCCCTGCTCGGCGGCTGCAGCGACAAAGCCGCCGAGCAGCAGTCGCTGGCCCCGGTCGAAATCGACCGGGCGACCTCCTGCGAGCTCGACGGCATGTTGCTCTCGGACTACGCCGGCCCCAAGGCGCAGATCCACTACGCCGGCCAGGACAAGCCGTCTTTCTTCTGCGACACGGTGGAACTGTTCAACACCCTGCTCGCCGGCGAACAGGTGCGCGCCGTGCGCGCCGTGTACGTGCAGGACATGGGCCAGGCCGACTGGGAGCATCCGCAAGGCCACTGGATCGACGCCAAAGGCGCGTTTTACGTCGTCGGCGGCAAACGCCACGGCTCCATGGGCCCGACCATTGGCAGCTTTGCCCAAGAGCAGGATGCCGCCAAGTTCGCCCAGGAGTTCGGCGGCAAGGTACTGCGCTTTGCCGACATCAAGCTCGACATGGTCGATCTGAGCGGCGGCGCACTGCACGATACCCGCATGTAAATGGCACCGCCCGCCCTGCCCCGCCTGCAGCGCCGCGCCTGGCTGGCCATCGGCCTGGGCGGCCTGCTCGCCAGTGGCGGCCTGGCGGCCTGGCAGTGGCGTGCCCGCCCCGTGGCGGCG
>JAJTBK010000537.1 GCA_021286965.1 Comamonadaceae bacterium
CCTTCGGGCAAGGCAGCAAAAGGCCACACTCCGCGTTGCGCACCTTGTCCAGGCCACCAGCATGGCCTGCGGCGCGCGCCTCGATTGCGGCCTTTTGCTGCCTTGCGGGCACCATGAGGAGATCGTAAACACGCTCTAAGCCCCCTTCAGCCGTGCAGGTACCTGCAGCGGGCACTGGTATGGTGCAGCGCTGAAAGGATGTCTGCATGAACGAACTCTGGAGCTTGTGGGCGCAGTGGCTGCGCCCTTCGGCCGGACTGGCAACGGTGCAATGGTCCTTGCTGCTGGCGTTGGCGGCCTTGGCCGGGCATTTGCTGCAGCGCTACAGCGGGCTGCCCAAGATCGTCGGCTATTCCGTGGCCGGCACCCTGGCGGGCTGGGCCGGTTTTGGCGGCGTCGCCTGGCCGCTGCAGGGCCTGGGGCGGTTTTTGTGCGAATTCGGCGTGGCCCTGGTGCTGTTCGAGGCCGGCGGGCGCATTGCCCTGCGCTGGTTTCGCCACAACCCGATGGTGCTGGTGCAAAGCCTGCTGGTAGCAGCGTTGAGCGCCGCCCTGGTCTACCAGTTGCTGCGCTGGCTGGGGCAGGAGCCAGCGGTGGCGGCGGCGCTGGCGCTGGTGGCCATGGCGGCCTCGCCGACGGTGCTCCTGCGCGTGGCGCACGAATGCCGCGCCGCCGGCCCGGTGACCGAGCGCGCCACCGTCCTGGCGACCCTGTCCACGCTCTACGCCCTGACCCTGGCGGCCGCTGGCGCAGCCTGGGTGCATCGTCCGCAGGCGAGTGCACTCGACGCGCTGGCAGCGGTGCTGGCGGTGCTCGGCCTGTCGATTGCCAGCGCCCTGCTGCTGGCGCTGCTGCTGCGCGCCGCACTGCGCCTGATGAGCCCGGGCAGCGAGAGCAGCGCACTGTTCTTGCTCGGCCTGCTCGCGGCCCTGGCGGCGCTGGCGTCGCACCTGGGCAGCGCCACGCCGCTGTCGGCGCCCCTGGCGGCGCTGCTCGCCGGGATGCTGGTCAAGCACCGCTGGCCGCGCCCCTGGGCCTGGCAGCGCCAGCTCGGGCCGGTGCTCTCGCTCCTGACGATGCTGCTGTTCGTGCTCGTCGCCTGCGTCACGGCGCAGGCGCAATGGAGCCTGGGCGTGGCCACGCTGGTGCTGGCATTGCTGGGCGCACGCCTGCTGGCCCAGGCCGGCGGCGTTGGCCTGGGGCACGTCGGCAGCGGCGCCAGCGCCGGCCAGGCGCTGTGGCTGGCCGGCGCCATGACGCCGCTGTCGGCGGTGGCGCTGCTCGTGGCCTCGCAACTGGTGCAGGCCCTGCCGGCGCAGGCGCAGGCGATTGCCGCCATCGCCCTGCCGGCGATCTGGCTGATGGAAATGCTCGGCGCCCTGCTGGTCAGCCTGGCGCTGCAGCGCGCGGGCGAGGGCGGCTGGACGTGGGCCCGCCGCCAGCGCCCCCAAGAAACCAACGCCGCCGGAGGACAGGAATGAGTCTGGAGCCTTTTCACGCCTCCGAGGCGTTGTCGCTCGGGGTCGAGCTGGAACTGCAGCTGCTGAACACGCACGACTACGACCTGGCGCCCTACGCCGCCGACATGCTGCGCCTGATGCAGAAAATCCCCCTGCCCGGCAGCGTCGTGCCGGAGATGACGAACAGCATGATCGAAGTCTCCACCGGCATCTGCCACAGCAGCGCCGAGGTGCTGGCGCAGCTCACGCCGATTCGCGACGCGCTGGTGGCCTGCGCCGACAAGCTCAACATTGCGGTCGCCGGCGGCGGCACGCACCCGTTCCAGCAGTGGCACGAGCGGCGCATCTACGACAAGCCGCGCTTTCAGGAGCTATCCGCACTCTACGGCTACCTGTCCAAGCAGTTCACCATCTTCGGCCAGCACGTGCACATCGGCTGCCCGAGCGCGGACGAGGCGCTGCTCATGCTGCACCGCATGAGCCGCTTCATTCCGCACTGCATCGCGCTGTCGGCGTCGAGCCCCTTCGTGCAAGGGCAGGACACGGCGTTCGACTCGGCACGGCTCAATTCGGTGTTTGCCTTTCCGCTGTCGGGCCGCGCGCCCTGCCTGCTCACCTGGGACGAATTCGGCCAGTATTTCGAGAAAATGACGCACACCGGCGTCGTCAAGAGCATGAAGGATTTTTACTGGGACATCCGCCCCAAGCCCGAGTTCGGCACCATCGAGATCCGCGTCTTCGACACGCCGCTGTCGATCGAGCGCGCCGCCGCCCTGGCCGGCTTCGTGCAGGCGCTGGCCGCCTGGTTCCTGGCCGAACAACCCTTTGTGCCGCAGGAGGACGACTACCTCGTCTACACCTACAACCGCTTCCAGGCCTGCCGCTTCGGGCTCGATGCGGTCTACGTCGATCCGGCCAGCGGAGCGCACCTGCCGCTGCGCGAGCACCTGCTGCACACCCTGGAGCGCATTGCCGCGCACGGCAGCGCCTACGGCACCCAGGCCGCCCTCGACCACCTGGCGCGCGAGGTGGCACAGGGCCAGAACGACGCCGGCTGGCTGCGCCAGCGCCAGCAGCACGAGCAGCAGCTCGCCGAAGTCAGCCGCCAGGCGGCGCTGCGCTTTCGGGGCCAGGCGGTGGGCTAGGCGGTGGGGCTAATTTTTGCGCTGCACCGCCAGCGCCTGACCGCCGCTGGCGAGGCCGGAGACGCGGCCATCGGCGTAACGCACCAGGTTCACCTTGCTGTCCTTGCAGCCCTGCTGCATGACGGAGAACAGCACCGTCAGGCTGATCTCCTGGCTGCCCACCAGGTCGTAGCGCACCGGCACCTCGCGGCTGCTGCAGGGGTCGTCCTTGGGCGCGTTCAGCGTCTTCCAGTAGCCGCCCTTGTCGCTCAGCTCCAGGTCGGCCTGCTGCGCCCCGGCCGGGCCCGTCCAGCCAACGCTCCACTGGCCGACGAACGGGTTCTTGCCCTCGGCCCAGCTGGCGCCGGGCAGGGCGAGCAGGGCCAGGCAGGATGCGCTGGCCGCTGCGGCGGCAATGCGTGCAAGAGTGATGGCCATACAACCTCCAGAAAAAACGGTGGCAGAAGGTTTTCAATATCCTGCTTTTGCCGCGCGGCAACAAGGGGGCGGACGATAGCCTATGCTTGCCGCCATGGGAGAGTTTGACCTGATTGCACGCTATTTCACCCGCCCCGTCCCCGCCGGCGGTGCGGTGGCGCTGGGCGTGGGCGACGATTGCGCGCTGCTC